>NZ_JACJJG010000039.1 GCF_016899855.1 Marseilla massiliensis | reverse complement strand
ATAGTGGTTGACGCCGGCGGTGAGGGACTGGAGTTCAGAAACTGACTGGAAAGGTGAGAAGGTGAAAAGGTGAGAAGGTGAGAAAACATAGGCATGCAAATCATTTCATTGTGATATTGAAAACCTATCTTTCCTCATCTTCTCACCTTTTCACCTTCTCACCTTTTTAGATTGCCGCCCATGCGACGCTCAACGCCATCCAGACTACCAGCAGAAGGAACATCATGATCCACCACCCGGCAAGCACTTTAAATGTGAACCACGCCGTGCGCAGCAGGCTGAAGCCGTACAGCTGCTTGTAGTCGTAAAACATGACGAGTAGCAACAGCCACGTGGGCATGCAGTACATGTTGTCAATCCACTTGCTGCCTTGGGTGGCTATGATGCACGCCATCGACACCATCATGAGTTGAGTGGCTATCAGAATTTGCGAGAAGAAGCACTCGGTAAGGTTCATATTCGGACGCAGCGGCGACCGACGGAACACCCGCATAGCAATCAAGGCGAAGAGGCTATGGCTCAAGACGAGTTCTATCGCCTGGTTTTGCCGGAAGAAGTCGGTGACGTTTTTAAACACGTCGATAAAGTTGTTCATCCCCTCAATGAATATACGTTTGCCCTTATAGGCCTCTTCGCCATTAGGTATGTCGAGCTTTTTATCGGACAGGCTAATTGTAGCGTCAGTGTAAATCCCGTCCATCGCTCCCGGAGCCACGATATGCTGCGTTACGACAAACGCCGTGGTGACGAGGAAAAGCATTTTTATCGGCGGAAAATACGGTGCCTGGCGGCCGTCAAGATAGTCGCCTATCATGTAGCCGGGACGGCAGATAAGGTGCCAGAGGGTGCGCGGCAGGCTGCGGTTGCCCAGTCCCCATACCTCGAGAGTCTTGTTTATTGCGTGCTTGAAAGTAAAGCGTGACACTCCGGCCGACTGTCCGCAGCGTGGGCAGAAGTTGCCTGTGAACGTGGTGTGGCAGTTAAGGCATTCGTGGCTTTCCGCTGACAATGGTGCTACCTTCACTCCTTTGCGCTGCCATGAGTCGATACGTGACAGCGTGCCGCATACCCTGTCGTATGCCGTGCATATTGTTTTTCCTAATATTTTGAGGGGATTTTTCATGCTGTGCCGGTACATTCAGCCCGCACGCCTGTAGTAAACAGTAAGACTCATGGCGTGCGGACTTGTTGGAAACATGATGCAAATATAATACATTTGTCCGTGAAAAGTGCAAAAATACGGCCAAAAGTGTTATCCGCTACAATCTCGTGATGGAGATAAAAAATGCCCCGATACCACATCGGAGCAATTTCTTAATTTTTGAATGTCTTAGTCTTTAGTATCAATGTAGCATGTAATTCTGAAAATCTCTTATTCGATTACGTGGGCAAAAGTAAGCAAAAAAATTGATGCATATCAAAAATATAAGGTTTTTAATCAAAAAAAACACGTAAACGTTTACGAATGCTTGCGTCATATTTGTTACATAAGTAGTAGACAGACGGCGCTTATACGTGTGCTATGTTTACATTTTTATATTCTTTTCGTGATATTTGTCACTTTTGTAAAGCGCACCGTTTACACGGCATATTGTGCCCGTTTTCATAACATGTTGGTTTTCAAGATGTTGCGAAAGGCCGTCTTTTAGCTCCTAAAAGGCCGTCTTTCGGAGGTCAAAAGACGGCCTTTCGCAATGTAAGAGACGGCCTTTCATTATTTGTCCGACTTCAGGCAATGCCGCCGTCGGATGCAGGTGCCGCCGTAAAGTAAAACAAAATGCTTTTTTCTTTGTATTTTGATTGAAATAATATAACTTTGTACCATAATATATTATATTCCCAAACAATAGGATGAAAGAATTTGTCATATCTGAAGTCAAGGCCGAGACGGCCGTTCTTGTGGGCCTCGTCACTCCTGACCAGGACGAGGCAAAGACGAAAGAATACCTTGACGAGCTGGAATTCCTGGCCGACACGGCCGGCGCCGTAACCGTAAAAAGGTTTACGCAGAAGGTGCCCGCGCCCAACCAGACGACGTATGTCGGCAAGGGAAAGCTCGATGAAATAAAACAATATATACTGGCCGAGGAGGAGGCAGAGAGGGAAATCGGAATGGTGATTTTCGACGACGAACTGTCCGCCCGGCAGATACGTAACATTGAGAATGAGCTGAAGGTGAAGATTCTTGACCGCACATCGCTCATCCTCGACATCTTCGCCATGCGCGCCCAGACGGCCAGTGCCAAGACGCAAGTAGAACTGGCGCAATACCGCTACATGCTGCCGCGCCTGCAAAGGCTGTGGACCCACCTTGAACGACAGGGCGGCGGAAGCGGCTCGGGAGGAGGAAAAGGCTCTGTGGGACTGCGTGGACCGGGTGAGACACAGCTCGAAATGGACCGCCGTATAATCCTTAACCGCATGTCGCTGTTAAAGCAGCGCCTTGCCGAGATTGACAAGCAGAAGAGCACGCAGCGCAAGAACCGCGGGCGCCTGATACGCGTGGCGCTTGTGGGTTATACCAACGTGGGCAAGTCGACGCTGATGAATCTCATGGCCAAGAGCGAGGTTTTTGCCGAGAACAAGCTGTTTGCCACGCTCGACACGACCGTCAGGAAAGTGGTGATAGAGAACCTGCCGTTCCTCCTTGCCGACACTGTGGGCTTCATAAGGAAGCTGCCCACCGACTTGGTCGACTCGTTCAAGTCAACGCTTGACGAGGTTCGCGAGGCCGATTTGCTGCTGCACGTCGTGGATATATCACATCCCGACTTCGAGGAACAGATAAACGTAGTCAACAACACGCTGAAAGACCTCGGCTGCGCTGACAAGCCCTCGATGATAATATTCAACAAGATAGACGCCTATACGTGGGTGGACAAGGAGCCGGATGACCTTACGCCGCCTACGAAAGAGAACATCACGCTCGACGAACTGAAGCGTACGTGGATGGCGAAGCTCAACGACAACTGCCTGTTTATATCGGCAAGGAACAAGACAAACATCGACGAACTGCGCGACGTACTTTACAAACAGGTGCGCGAACTGCATGTACAGAAATATCCGTACAACGACTTTCTGTACCCTACGGCAGATGTTTAAAGGTGAAAAGGCAGAAAAGTAAAAAGGTAAAAAGCGGCTGAACTGCAAACAAAGCAAATGGCGTATTTTAATGAAAGCTCAACTCCACTGCAACAAATAACAAGGCATTTGTCTTTAACTGCTTAGCGAACGCAGTGAGCGAGAGTTTCCTTTAGCGAAGCGAAAAACTTCTTTAACTCCTTTAACTCCTAAAATAAAAAGCCATGGATGATTACAGATTGCTTACTGACGAGGAAATCGGGATACTCGAAGAGAACGGATGTACGGCGGAAGACTGGACCAGCGTGAACGTAGCTGACGACTTCATGCCCACGTACATACGCCGTGTCAGGTTTTACGGCACGGTGAATCTCGGCGTGTTCGAGAAGAATGTCGAGGTTACGAGCGGGTTTGTAAGGCATTCGGGAGTGTGCAACGCAACGCTGCGCAACGTGACGATAGGCGACAACTGCCTTATCGAGAACATCGGCAACTACATCAATAATTATGTCATCGGCGACGACTGCTACATCAGTAACGTGTCAATCATCGAGACAACGGCCGAGGCTACCTTCGGCGAAGGCAACGCTATATCCGTGCTTAACGAGGCCGGCAACGGTAATGTTATGCTGTTCAGCGGACTTACGAGCAATTTTGCCGCGCTGATGGTGCTACATTCGCGCGACAGGGAGTTTACTGCCGCTGTGAGAAAGATGATAAGGGACGACATCGACCGCCGTCTTTCAGGCACCGGAACGATAGGCAACGGAGTGCGCATTGTCAACACTACGGAAATAACCAATACCAATATTTCTGACAACTGCGAGGTAAACGGGGCGTCGAGGCTTACCGACTGTACGCTTGCCGCCGAGCCGGACGACAGCGTATATATAGGCTCTGGCGTGATATGCGAGAACTCCATCATAGCCGACGGCTCGTCAATACTCAACAGCGCGAAGCTGTTTAACTGTTACGTGGGCGAAGCCAGCCAGATAACCAACGGCTTTACGGCGGAGAGCAGCCTGTTTTTCGCCAATACGTACATGGCCAACGGCGAGGCATGCGCCGCTTTCTGCGGCCCGTTCTCGGCGTCACACCACAAAAGCACGCTGCTCATCGGCTGCATGACTTCGTTCTACAACGCCGGTTCGGCGACCAATTTCAGCAATCATGCGTACAAGATGGGGCCTATACATTACGGCATTTTGGAGCGTGGAACGAAGACAGCCAGCGGTTCGCACATGCTCTTGCCGGCAGACATAGGCGCCTTCTCGGTGTGCCTGGGCAAGCTGTCCGGACATCCCGACACCCGCTCGCTGCCGTTCTCATATATCATCGGCGACGGCCGTGACACGTATATCGTGCCGGGCAGGAACATCACTACGGTAGGCGTTTACCGTGACATACGCAAATGGCCGAGGCGCGACGTAAGGCTCGAGTCAGCCAAGAAAAGTATCGTTAACTATGATTGGCTTAGCCCGTTGACGGTCAATGAGATTGTAAAAGGCCGTCAATTGCTCGCCGATTTGCGGCAAAATGCAAGCCAAAACACGGCCTTTTACACGCTCAATGGTAACAAGCTGAGTACCAACTCGTTACAGCGAGGCATTAAGTTGTACTCGATGGCCATTGAACTTTTCATTGGCGAGGTGCTCATGTCGCATGACTTTGGTGACCCTTGTACGGCTTCCGGCGCAGGCGAATGGCATGACCTGTCGGGGCTGTTGCTGCCGGCGGCTGAGGAAGACAGGCTCGTTGAGAAAATAAAATACGGGGTGGTGGACAGCGTGAAGGCCCTGTCGGGCATGCTCGAGGCGTATAACGACAGGTATGGCGACTATTTGTGGACGTTCACCGTAAGCCTGATGAAGGACTATCTCGGCACCGACGAACTTACCGAAGACGACTTCGCGTCAATGCGTGAGCGTGGAAACGCCGCCCGCGAAACATGGCTCGACGAGATAAGGAAGGACGCCGAGAAGGAGTACGACATGGGCGACGTCGACCGCGCTGTGCTTGACAAGTTCCTCTCGCAGCTCGGGTAAGAGACGAGTAGACAAGCAACAAGGCACAAGCAGCCAGGCTTTTGTCTTTAACTCCTTTACGGGTGAAACGGGCGATAAACTCCTTTAACTCCCTTGACTCCCGAATTTCATGATGAAAAAAACATTTATCCATATAGCAATGAACAAGTTAATAACAGCGCTTTTTGCATTCCTGCTCGCCTTAGTGCTGCCTGTAGAGGCAAAGGAATACAAGTATCAGACCGTCCCCGGCGACCTGATGAAAACACGCATCTACACCCTTGACAACGGTCTTACGGTGTACTTGTCGGTCAACAACGAGAAACCGCGCATACAGACGTACATCGCCGTGCGTACGGGAAGCCGTAACGACCCGCCTGAAACGACAGGTCTTGCGCACTATCTTGAGCACCTGATGTTCAAGGGTACACGGCAGTTCGGAACGTCAGACGCAGCCAAGGAAGCTCCGCTTCTTGACTCAATACAAAACCGTTTCGAGGTTTACCGCACGCTGAAAGACTCGCTCCAGCGCCGCGCCTACTACCACCAGATAGACAGCATATCGCAACTGGCGGCAAAATACTTCATCCCCAACGAGTACGACAAGCTTATGTCGTCAATCGGAGCGCAGGGAACCAACGCATATACAAGCAACGATGTGACCTGCTACGTTGAGGACATACCGGCCAATGAGGTTGAGAACTGGGCCCGGATACAGGCCGACCGCTTCCAGAACATGGTTATCCGAGGCTTTCATACGGAGCTTGAGGCCGTGTACGAGGAGTACAACATCGGTCTTGCGAACGACGGAAACAAGCTGTTCGACGCCATGAACGCCCTGCTGTTTCCTGGTCATCCGTACGGTACGCAGACAACAATCGGAACGCAGGAACACCTGAAGAACCCGTCAATCGTCAACATCAAGAACTACTTTAAGCGTTACTACGTGCCCAACAACGTGGCAATCTGCATGGCGGGCGACTTCAATCCTGACGAGGTTATAGCCATAATCGACAAATATTTCGGCACATGGAAGCCAAACCCCAACCTCTCGCAACCGCAGTACGCGCCGATTCCAGAGCGCACGGCGCCGGCCGACACCACCGTAGTAGGCCAGGAGGCGGAGAATATTTACATGGCATGGAGGTTTGACAAGGCAGCCTCTTTCCAGACAGATACGCTCGACGTGATATCCGACATGCTGTCAAACGGCAAGGCCGGACTTATGGATCTCGACCTCGACCAGCAGATGAAGTGGCTCGGCGGAGGTACGTTCACCTATCCGCTGGCCGAATATTCGGGTTTCGTAATGGCCGGATTCCCGAAGGAGGGACAGTCTCTTGACGACGTGAAGGCCCTGCTTCTCGGCGAGATTGAGAAGATAAAGAAGGGCGACTTCAGCGAAGATCTGCTCAAAGCGGTTATCAACAACAAGAAGCTGAGCTTCTACACCACGCTCGAAAGTAATGCCGGGCGTGCCGACATGTTCGTCAACGCATTCATAAACCGTCAGAAGTGGAGCGACGTTGTTGGCCGCTTAGACCGCATTTCGGGAATAACGAAACAGCAAATCGTTGATTTTGTCAACCGACACTTCCTCGACAACTACATCGCAGTGTATAAACGCACGGGCGTTGACTCGACAATCAAGAAGATAGACAAGCCCGAAATAACGGCGATACCTACCAATCGCGACATGCAGAGCGCGTTCGTCACGGAGATTATCAACTCTGAAACGGAGCCGATACAGCCCAAGTTCGTAGACTTTGACAAGGATTTGACGAAGGCTACGACCAAAAACGGCCTGCCTGTATTGTACGTAAAGAACACCGAGAACGGCCGCTTTACACTGAGCTATTACTATAAATTCGGCGAGGAAAGCGACAAATGGCTGCCTTACGCCGCACAATATCTCAACTATCTCGGCACTGACAAGATGACCGCCGAGCAGGTAAAGCAGAAGTTTTACGGCTTAGCCTGCAACTACGGCATAATAGTTGACACGAAGGCCATCAGGATTTACCTGAACGGATTGGCTGAAAATATGCCCGAGGCGATGGCTTTGCTCGACAACGTAATAGCCAACGCGAAGGTTGACACGGACGCTTACACAAAGTTTGTGGGCATAGAAGAGAAGTCGCGTGCCGACAACAAGCTCGACCAAAGTGCAAACTTCAGCCGCCTGCAAACGTATGGAATGTACGGCGCTTACAACACGTATCTCAACATTCCGTCGTCGGAAGAACTGAAAGAGATGAATCCGCAGAAGCTCGTCGACATGATTAAGGCACTGAAAGGCTACAAGCACGAGGTGCTCTACTATGGCCCGATGGAGCTGAACGAGCTTACCGCCGTTATCGACAAGGGCCAGAAGGCGGCCAAGACACTTGCAGACGTGCCCGCAGGCAAGCCTTACAAGATGCAGCAGACCACGCAGAACGAGGTGCTGATAGCCCCGTATGATGCCAAGAACATATACATGATACAGTTCCACAACGACGGACGCCAGTGGAACCCCGACCAGCAGCCCGTAATATCGCTCTTCAACGAGTACTACGGAGGCGGCATGAACACCGTTGTTTTCCAGGAATTGCGCGAAGCCCGTGGCCTTGCTTACAGCGCGTTCGCCATGTACGGCACTCCGGGATACAAGGGACAGCCTGAATACGCCTACACTTACATCATATCGCAGAACGACAAGATGATGGACTGCATCCGCACTTTCAACAGCATTATCGACACTATTCCGCAGTCGGACAAGGCTCTCGAACTGGCGAAACAGGCTCTGATGAAGCGCCTCGCCACACGACGTGTCACCAAGGAGAACCTGATTTACACATATCTTGGCGCACGCGACCGCGGCATTGACTACGACATCAACAAGAAAGTGTACGAAGCCGTGCCCTCGCTGACGATGGACGACGTAGCGAAGTTCGAGAAAGAAGTGATGGCAAACAAGCCTTACCGCTACATAATCCTCGGCGACGAGAAGCAGCTTGACATGAAGGCGTTGGAGAAAATCGGCCCAATCAAGCGGCTTACGACCGAGGAAATATTCGGCTATTGACACTGTTCCAATATCCAAGGAAAGATTTTTAATTTTTACTTGTTAATTTATAATTTCCCAAAAGGCGGCCTTTCGCATTGTGAAAGGCCGCCTTTTGGCTTCCAATATGCCGTCTTTTACAAGCCAAAAGGCCATCTTTTGCAACACGATTTTCGGCATATTGGAAAGGCGTTGATTATCAGTGAGTTGCAAATGCGGCGTAACTTACTGTAAAAACAGTGGCAAAGCCATGTTTTATTAAGGTTAAATAAACATATAGAAGTCCCCGTTTCTCGGAAAAAATAAGTAACTTTGCAATGTTAAACTACACTTGATATAAACCCATAAAGCAACGCCAAAATGTCTGAACAGGAGTTAAACAAATACAGATTCAGCCCCGACAAAGAGCCGACTGATGAAATGTTGGCGCAGATTATGAGGGAAGTGGCCGAGGAAGCAAGGGGAAGCAATAAGGCCGCAACTGACGCATATTTTGCGCAAATGCGTCGCAATATCGTGGAAAAACAGGCTAAATGGGCGGACAGGATTAACAGTATAGCTAATGGAAAGAAGTGAACGGCGACCGGAATGGGCGCAAGTTTTACTGCCTTGAAACGGCTTTTCTAAATAAAATTGAGTAATTTTGCAATAATAAAAACATACAAACAAAACATTATGGCAACACCGGAATTCAAGTATGCCCCTATGTTCCAGTTGGGCAAAGACGACACGGAGTATTATCTCTTGACCAAAGACGGCGTGTCGGTTAGCGAATTTGAGGGGAAACCCATCCTTAAAGTAAGTCCTGAAGCATTGACGATGCTGGCTAATACGGCCTTCCGTGACGTCAACTTTTTGCTGCGTCGCGCTCATAACGAGCAGGTGGCCAAGATATTGACTGACCCTGAGGCGAGCGACAATGACAAGTACGTTGCGCTGACGTTCCTGCGCAACGCCGAGGTGGCTTGCAAGGGTAAGCTGCCTTTCTGCCAGGATACGGGCACGGCAATCATACACGGCGAGAAGGGACAACAGGTGTGGACGGGCTTCTGTGACGAAGAGGCGCTGTCGAAAGGCGTGTACAAGACTTACACCGAAGAGAACCTTCGCTACTCACAGAACGCACCCCTCTCAATGTACGAGGAGGTGAACACGCGCTGCAACCTGCCCGCGCAAATCGACATCGAGGCTACGGAGGGAGAGGAATACAAGTTCCTTTGCGTGGTAAAGGGCGGCGGCTCGGCCAACAAGACGTACTTCTACCAGGAGACAAAGGCCAGGATACAGAACCCCGGCACGCTGGTTCCGTTCCTCGTTGAGAAGATGAAGACTCTCGGAACGGCGGCTTGTCCTCCTTATCATATCGCTTTCGTAATCGGCGGAACATCGGCTGAGAAGAACCTCCTGACCGTGAAACTGGCGTCTACTCATTACTATGACAACCTCCCGACGACGGGTGACGAGACGGGAAGGGCTTTCCGTGACGTTGAACTTGAGAAGCAACTCCTTGACGAAGCTCACAAGATAGGCCTCGGAGCACAGTTCGGCGGCAAGTATTTTGCCCACGACATCCGCGTAATCCGTCTGCCGCGCCACGGCGCATCATGCCCGATAGGTCTCGGAGTGAGCTGCTCGGCCGACCGAAACATCAAGGCCAAAATCAACAAGGACGGCGTTTGGATTGAGAAACTGGACGATAATCCCGGCGAACTGATACCCGAAGAACTGCGCAACGCAGGCGAGGGCGACGCCGTACGCATTGACCTGAACCAGCCGATGAGCGAGATATGCAAGATACTTTCACAGTATCCGGTTGCAACACGAGTAAGTCTTAACGGTACAATCATCGTTGCCCGTGACATAGCTCACGCCAAACTGAAGGCCCGTTTGGACGCAGGTGAGGATCTGCCGCAGTATTTCAAGGATCATCCCGTGCTCTACGCTGGTCCCGCTAAGACTCCGGAAGGCATGCCTTGCGGCTCTATGGGCCCGACGACGGCCAACCGTATGGACCCGTATGTTGACGAGTTCCAGGATCACGGAGGCTCAATGGTCATGATAGCGAAGGGCAACCGCACCCAGGTTGTTACCGACGCATGCCAGAAGCACGGCGGTTTCTACCTTGGAAGTATCGGCGGTCCGGCTGCCGTTCTCTCGATGAACAGTATCAAGAGCATTGAGTGCGTTGAGTATCCCGAGCTCGGCATGGAGGCAATCTGGAAGATTAACGTGGTAGACTTCCCTGCGTTCATCCTCGTTGACGACAAGGGCAACGACTTCTTCAAGCAGCTGAAACCGTGGACTCCGTCATGCAAGTGAGCCTTTTAGCAGACGAGTTGACGAGTTACAGGCATATAAGTGAAAAGTAACAAGTAATGAACGAACAGGCGGCGGACAGGCAAATGGAATACATTTACTTGTCCGCCGCTTTATTTTCGACAATGACAACGACTATGTTCAAGCGCATTTTCACCGCCGCCGCATTATGTATTTCACTATGGGCGGCAACCAATTCAGCCGCACAAGAGCAGCTGCGGCCATACGAAAAGTGGGAAGCAACGCAGTTTGTAGCCTTGAGCGGTCACCAGCCTATCGACTATGTGACAGCTGTCAACAACTGGGAAATAACCTACAACCTGCGCACTCCGCAGACCGCCGGTGAACTGCGCGGCAAAGGAATACAGTGTTCCGACAGCCAGCTGATGCTGCTTGAAATCGGCGGAATTATCGAAAGGACCGGCGGGAAATGGCATACGGCCATACCGATACTTGACAAAAGGCAGACAGACTCTCTGCGCATTTTCAGCAAGAAAGTGGCCGATGATATCTACATTAAGAATCAACCGGACTTCATTAAGCTGACAAACATCATAAAAGACATGGGTTGGGAGGCCAACACTTTGTCCCTTATGTTCTCCTATCTGCTTGACGGCAGGATGTGGACAAAGCTCCTTCTGTTCGACGATGCAGGCAAACACGCTACTTGGAGCGGCTGTTATTGGATACTATATGAGCCGAGACCTGACGCGAAATACGGCACAAACGGCTACGGAGAGCAAGATTTGTGCCTGACATACATCGACAGCGGTATTGCTCCAAGCACCAACACGATGGACAAATGCGCCGATGAAATAAGGCGGAATGGCAAAATCAACGACCCTGCTCTTGTCAAACAACTCATAAAATACGGTATGGTTGATGCGCAAGGCAACGCCTTGTTCCCGATAATAAGGCGCCAAGACAACGCTTTCCACCAAACGGTCAACCGCCTGACGGAGAACATAAGCGCGGCGTTGAAAGGCTTTTGTGGTTCGATGTCGTCACAATTCGGTATCAAAGAAGAGGCCGTAGCCACCGTAGCTCTTTACCATGAAGTGATGTGGGAATTGATGGACAGGATGGAGAAAGACGGGATTCTCACAGTGCCGGGAATCCTTAAAGACAGTAAAAGGCGTGGTGACGGTATCGGCAATCTGGTGTTCTATATAGAGGGAGGACTGATGCAATAATCCTTAAGTCCGGACACAAGTAATCCTTTTTGCAGGTAACTTACAAACATACGGGTGGCGAGTTAAAAATAAGCGGGCAGGCAAACAGAATACGTTTGCCTGCCCGCTTGTTTTTGTAAAGTATGTTTTCTATACGTAAAAAGAGTATCCGTATTGTGTCGTTCAGTTCTCTTCCCATCCCCCGCCGAGTGCCTTGTAAAGGTTGACCATAGCCAGCTGGCTGTCGAGAAGGGCGTTGCTGAGACCTATCTGTGCGTCGAGGTAAGTACGCTGCGCGTCGAGCAGGTCCATGTATCCTATCGCTCCGTTGACGTATTGCACGAGAGCCAGTGACAGGGCTGTCTTCGACGAGCTTTCCAGTTCGTAGCGGGTTTTGTATATTTCCTTTATCTTGTTGAAGTTGGCTATGGCGTCATAGGCTTCCCTGAACGCGGACAGAACGGTCTTCTCGTAAGCGTATGTCGCGCGTTCGTATGCCGCCTTGGCCGCCTTGTGTCGTGCCTTGTTCTTGCCCATTGCGAAGACAGGCTGCAAGAGACTGGCGCTAAGCAGATGGTACGGTGAGTGCAGCAGGTCTTTCAGTTCCTCGCTCTCGGCGCCGAGGTTAGCCGTCAGCGTGATGTTAGGGAACATATTGGTATATGCTACGCCAACAGCCGCGTTGGCGGCAATGAGCTTCTGTTCGGCCTCACGAACGTCAGGGCGTCTTTCTAACAGTGTGGAAGGCAAGCCTACGGGCAGGCTGTCGGGGAAACTTACCTCTTGTGGCAGTTTTGAGCGTTCAATATGATGTGGATATTCGCCCGTGAGGAACGCCAGCTCGTTCTCCTTCGCCGTGACTTGTCGCTCCAGGTCGGGCACGAGAGTGGCCGTGCGCGATAGTTCGACCTGTGCTTGCCGGTATGTCACCTCTGATGTCAGACCGCCTTCGTAGCGTATTTTTGCCAGGTGTTCGCTTTCGCGGCGCGCCGTAACCGTCTGTCGCACAATGGACAGTTCGTTGTCGAGCGCCACCAGTTCGTAGTAAGCCTGCGCCACTTGGGCAATGAGGCTCATCTGCACTGCACGCTGGTTTTCCACTGAAGCCATGAATTCCGCCATGCTTGCGTCGTGCGCCCAGCGCAGCTTTCCCCATAAGTCAAGTTCCCATGAGATATTGGCTTTCAGGTCAAACTGGTTGTCGCTTTGGCTATTGTTGCCTCCGTGGTTGTCCTGTTCTTTTTCGCCGTATATCCTCAAGCCCAGCGATGGAAACATTGCCGCATAGTCAATACGCTTCATCGCCGCCATCTCCTTGACACGGGCAGCCGCCATCTGTAAGTCTTTATTGTGCGCGAGCGACTTCAATATCAGTTCTTGCAGGATGGAGTCGGTGTATATTTCGGTCCATGAATGGTCGGCCAGCGAAGCCGAGTCGGTGCTTTCCTCGTCGGCCAAGGTGGCAGGCATCTTAATGTCCGGGCGTGTGTATTGCCGTCCAATCTGGCATGACACCGTCATGGCTGCCAGCACCGTCATGGTTATCGCAAGCCGTATCTGTCTCAGGTTGTATTTCATAATGTTTCTTGGTGTTGTATTGCTTTTGGTTGCTTGCCGCCTTTTTTAGCCTTTGCCTTGTATACCCTTATGAAGAAGAAGGGTATAAGGAGAATTCCTATGCTTACGGCTGCTATCATTCCGAAGAACACGCCTGTACCGATTGCCTTGCGACTGGCCGCGCCCGGGCCGGAGGCCATCACCATAGGCAGGATACCGAGGATGAAGGCGAATGATGTCATCAGGATAGGACGGAAGCGAAGGCGCGCCGCGTGGAGTGCCGCCCTGAACACGTTGACGCCGGAATCGGCCTCGTCTTTTGCGAATTCAACGATTAGGATGGCATTTTTTGCAGCCAGACCCATCAGCATGACGAGTCCTATCTGGAAGTATGTATCGTTCTCAAGACCGCAGACCGTCACTCCGATGTATGCGCCAAGTGCCGCTACGGGCAAGGACAGGAGCACTGCCACCGGGACACTCCAGCTTTCATATAGCGCCGCGAGAAAGAGGAACACGAACAGGAATACCAATGTAAGGACAAGTCCGGTTTGGCCTCCGGCCTGTTTTTCCTGGTAAGACAGTCCGCTCCATTCGAGCCCTATATTGTCTGGCAGATGCGTGCGCACGAGCTCTTCCATAACTTTCATTGCCTGTCCTGAGCTGTATCCTTGGGCAGCCGTACCACGTATGATGGCTGTGTTGAACATGTTGAAGCGCTTGATACTGCCCGGTCCGGTAGTGTACTCGGTCGTGCCGAGCGCCGTCAACGGTATCATGTCGCCGTCGGCTCCCCTCACGAAGTACAGGCTTATGTTGTCGCGGTGTTCGCGGTATGGTGCCTCTGCCTGTATATAGACGCGGTAGATGCGGTTGAACATGTTGAAATCGTTGACGTATACCGAGCCGGTGTATGCCTTGATAGTTGAGAATACGTCGGCCATCGGCACGCCGAGCATTTTCACCTTGTCGCGGTCTACGTCGAAATAGAGTTGAGGTATTTCTGCCTGGAGCGACGACGAGAGTCCTGACAGCTCCTTACGTTTTGACGCATAGTACATAAGAGTGTCGGCCGCACGTACTAAGTCATCGTAAGTTGCGTCGCCGTGAGCCTCGAGTTGCATTTCGAATCCTCCTGACGAGCCGAGTCCGGGAATAACGGGCGGCGTGGAAAGATAGAACTTACACTCGGGATATTCCGTCAATTCACGGCTTACTCCGGCCATTATGTCGCTTATTGTAGTGTCGTCACGCTTCTTCCATTCCTTGAGGATGACTGTAAGTTGGGCTCGGTTCTGGCTGGTGCCGACACGTGGACTTGTTCCCGTCACGTTTTGGACATACTCTACCGATGGGTCTTTCATCAGGTACTTTATGGCATGCTCGGTGACGGCACGTGTACGTTCGAGTGTTGTTCCTTCGGGCATTTCCAACTCAACGGTGAAATATCCTTGGTCTTCTGCAGGCAGGAAACTTGTTGGAGTGAGGCGGTACAATATGAAAATCATGATTAGTACCATGCAAAAGCCTACGGCAACGCGTCTCGGATTCTTTATGATGTGTGATATTCCGGAAAGATATTTGTTGTTCCCGATGTCGAGCCAGCGGTTGATTGTACGGAAAATACGGTTCTTCGGCTTGTTCTTGTCTGTGGGTTTAAGTATTAGCGAGCACATGACGGGACTCAGCGTGAGGGCCACAATGGTGGATAACAGCACGGAAATGACTATCGTCACGCTGAACTGTCGGTATAACTGGCCAGTTATTCCTGAAAGGAAACTTACGGGAACGAATACTGCCGCCAGTACCATTGACGTGGCAATAAGTGCTCCGGTAAGCCCTTGCATGGCTTTCTTCGTGGCCTCGTAGGCTCCGATATGTTCTTCTTCCATTATTCGTTCGACATTCTCGACTACTACAATTGCGTCGTCGACAACGAGACCGATGGCCAGCACAAGTCCCAACAATGTCAGTATGTTGAGTGAGAAGCCGAATATGAGCATGAAGCCGAATGTTCCGATAAGTGATATTGGAACCGCCACTAACGGTATTACCGTGGCACGCCAGCTTTGTAGGAAGAGGAATACGACTACAATGACCAGCACAAGGGCCTCGAACAGTGTTTTGTACACCTCGTGGATGGACTCCGATATGTAGGTTGTCATATCGAAAGGAACTTCGTATTTCATCCCTTCGGGAAATGTCTTGCTGATTTCCTCCATGGTTTTCTTGACCTTCTCGGCTACTTCCATGGCGTTGGCACCCGGCAACATATATACACCGAGCACAGCCGCGTTACCTCCATTTATTCCGCTTTCGGTATTATACGACTGAGCTTCAAGCGAAACACGCGCTACGTCGCGCAGACGGATGAACGAACCGTCGGCATCGGCACGTAGTACAATCTCCTCGAACTGTGCAGCTGTTGACAATCGGCCTTGCGCCGTGATGGGTATCGTAAAGTCAAGTCCTTGTACAGGCTGTTGTCCGAGAACTCCGGCTGCAGATTCACGGTTCTGGTCTTTCAGGGCATTCTGCACGTCTTGCACGGTAAGTCCGAAGCTTGCGAGGCGTGCCGGGTCAACCCATATCTGCATGGCGTAGTATCGGCTACCGATGTTTGACACGCGGCCGACACCAGGAATGCGGCGTAGCAGGTCAAGAACGTTAAGTGTCGCGAAGTTACTAAGATATATTTCGTCGAACTTAGGGTCGTCTGATGTGAGGCAGATGGTCATCAGCTGGCTGGCTGCTTGTTTCTCTATCTCGATACCGTTCTGTACGACTTCGGCCGGAAGCCGTGACTCTGCCAGCTTAATTCTGTTCTGTATCTCCACTGCTGCAAGGTCAGGATCAGACGATATGTCGAATGTAACCGTAGCCGAGAACGCTCCGGAATTGGAACTGTTCGACTCCATGTAAAGCATGCCTGGCGTACCGTTCAATTCTTGTTCGATGGGCGTTGCCACTGCCTGTGAAACCGTAAGGGCGCTGGCTCCGGGGTATGAAGCGCTGATTTTCACCACCGGCGGTGTTATCTGCGGGTATTGGTCAATAGGCAACATCGTCAGTCCGATGAGTCCGACGATGACAATCAGCACGGATATTACGATCGAGAATACCGGGCGGTCTATGAAAAAATTTACTTTCATTTGTCGGAGTCTTTGGTTCGGTTAGCGTGGGCGCGAGGATTGTTTCCCGCTAATTTTGACTTTGAGGCCACACGGACTTTGATGCCAGGTGTAAGTTTGTGGTAGCCTTCGCTGATGATAGTCTCTCCGGGTGCAAGTCCTCTTTCCACCACAACCTTGTTTCCGAACTCAGGGCCGAGCTCGATGAAGCGGCGCTCAGCAGTAGAGTCACGGCGCATGACGAAGATATAGGCTCCACCTTTTTCTATAATAAGTGCTTTCTGTGGTACCACTGTCGCGTTTTCACGGACGTCGAGCAAGGCATGTACCTTGGTAAACTGTCCCGGCAGAAGCACATGGTCGGGGTTGGGCATTTCGGCACGTACGGAAAAGGTACCTGTCTTCGGGCTTACCTGTGGCTCGGCGAAGTCAACAAGTCCTTTGTATGGATACACGCTGTTGTCCGCAAGCGTAATCGTGACGTACGGCTGCCATGAGCGCGACGAGTCACGTTGTCCGAGTATGATGTTGCGTTCCTTGCTTTTGAGATAGTCGAGCGCCGTCATGCTGAAGTCTACAAGCACGGTGTCGCTTTTTACAACCGTGGCAAGAAGCGACTTGCCAGACGTTCCTACTAGCGTGCCAAGGTCAACCAATCGCTCGCTGATGTATCCGGATATCGGCGAGCGTACATACGTGTAGCTGAGCTCCTGCTCAGCCTGGTCAAGGTCGGCGCGGCTCATGCCCATGCTGGCTACAGCCGTTTCGTAAGCAGCCGTGGCGTTGTCGAGGTCAAGGCGGCTGGCGGCGTTCTGCTCGAATAAAGGACGTATTCGGTCGAGGTCGCGCTTGGTCTTGCGTACCAGCGCTGAGTCCTTGCGCAGCTGGGCGCGGGCCTTGTCGACCTTAGCTTTATACTGGCGCTGGTCGATAATGAAAAGCACTTGGTTCTTCTTGACGTACGTTCCCTCGGCGAAAGCCATACGTTCAAGGAATCCTTCCACTCTGGCGCGCACCTCAACGAACTGCTGCGCACGCACACGGCCTACGTAGTCGCCGTATATTTCCACGTCCTCGACACCTACCGGTTCGACCGATACTACCGGGGGCTCAATTTCTTGTTTGCCCGGCCAGGTTATGATTACGTACAAAGCTATCAATACCACTATGCAGCAAAGCATTGTCACGAGCCGCTTCTTGCGCAGTATTATTTCTTTTCTCTCCAGGATTTGTCTTATTCTCATAACTTTCTATTATGCACTTGCATTCAAAAACGTTGAAAATATTGATTTATTTTGTCGTTAAACGTGATTTAACTGATTGTCTCCGCCATTGTTTCCTGTCGCTGCTCCGCCTTCAGTTTTTGCCTGGCGGCAGTGCTTGCCGTGGCCGTCGGTGCCCAGCAGAACGTATCCTGTTATCCCGCCGAGTATGGACGCGGCGAATATGCCCAGTTTAGCTTGCATCAGCATGTTCCCGTCGGTGAAGGCGAGTGTGGATATGAACATTGACATGGTGAAGCCTATTGACGCGAGGAAGCCGAGCCCTATAATGCGGCGCATGGTCAGCGCTTCCGTATGTCGTGCTATGCCGAGCCGTACGAGTAGCATAACCGATAGTACAATGCCCAGCGGTTTGCCGAGAAGAAGGCCTAATGCTACGCCCGAGGCGATGTTTGTCGAGAATACAGATTGTATGTCAAGGCCGGCGAATGATATCCCTGCGTTGCTCAATGCGAATACGGGCATTACGACAAACGATACGAACGGGTGCATGGCGTGTTCGAGACGTTGCGACGGTGGGATGGCGTCGCGTGTGTCGTTCATCATGTTTGATATTACCTTTACCTGTTCTTCCTCAAGCGTGGATACCCCGTTAGGCTTGAGGTCGGCAAAGCGGCGCAGGTGGCGTGCCGCCCGTTTCAGGTATTCGGCCTCGGGAAGTCGTGCGTCTGACGGTATGACAAAGGCGGCCAGCACCGCGGCGATTGTGGCGTGGATACCTGACATGAGGAACGCCGTCCACACTCCGCAGATACCGAGTATGCCGTAGAACGTCACGTTCTTTACGCCCATCTTGTTGGCGCCGAACATTACGCCGAGGAACGCCAGGCCTACGGCTATGTTGACAAGTGATATTTCCGATGTGTAGAACAGGGCTATTACTACTACGGCACCGAGGTCGTCAACGATGGCGAGTGTGGTAAGAAACACTTTTGCCGCCAGCGGAACGCGGTCGCCGAGGGCATAGACTATCGCCAGCGAGAAGGCTATGTCCGTGGCCATCGGTATGCCCCAGCCTCCGGCTGCTGCCGTGCCTGCGTTAAGTAAGGTGTAGATTATGGCCGGAACGAGCATTCCGGCCACGGCGGCGCCTATTGGCAGTACCGTGTTGCGGGGGTTGGCAAGCTCGCCGCCGATGAACTCGCGCTTGAGCTCGAGCCCCACAACGAAGAAGAACATCGACATTAGTCCGTCGTTAATCCAGTGGTGCAGCGAGTAGTAAAGCACGGGCTCGCCGTTGAACATGAAGCCTACCTTGTGCTCGAACAGGTGGAAATACTCCTCGCTCCAGGGCGAGTTGGCCAGCAGAAGGGCTATCACTATGCTCACGCCGAGAACTATCCCGGCCGACTTCTCCCTCTTGATGAACTGCTGTATGGGCATGACTATGCCCCGTCTTACTTTGTATTGATATTTCATCCGTGGTGTTTGCGGTTATGCTGGTTTGTTATATGTCGTTGAGGCTCGGTATCGGTGGCTGCCGTCCATTCACAGAAAAAGAGGACATGTCCCGTTTCCGACACGTCCTCTTTCTTTTGGATTAAGCAACAAGGAGCAGCTTTTATTTACCAAAACATCCATATCAACAACTTGTTTTCTAACGTACCCCTTTCATCATTTTGAAAAACATCTTCCTGACATCAACATTTACCATCTTTTCGACTGGCTCCCCGTCGCTCGAAAGTACATCACACGTTCATTAGTTGTCTAATATATCAGAGTTGTTCTGACATTTTCTTACCAATATTTCCTGCAGTGTTGACAACTTATGTTGTGTATTTTGTTTTCTGCCCTAAAGATAACTACTTTTTCCTTGATTTCCAAATGTTTGGCCAAGAAAATCGTTCGTTTTTTCAAAATTTATCATTTGTTCGCATAAAACCTGCACATTGAGGACCTAATGTGCAGGTTTGTTGTCGCCGGCTATACGGTCATGCGGTTTTGATGTCGCCCGTCTCTTTGCGGCTTATCGGTTCCGGCGCTGCGCTTTGTGGCGTTCATACGCCCTGCGTGGCATGGCCGTATAACCTGATGACCGTATAATCTTATAGCCCTATTGAATAAATCCTTGCTTCTTTAGGGCCTCCATCATGCCGGCTGACATGGCCTCGTTGTCTTTCTTTGTATAGCGTATGTCGGCGTATACCTGGGCCAGTGTCTCCTTGTTGTTTATGCGTACAAACTCCTTGTTTTCCTCCAGTGCTTCCTTTGGGCCGTAGTAACGGTCGATGTCGGCGGGCGAGTAGTCGTGGTAGGTCTCGTCGTGCACGAACGACTCAAGCGGCAACCGGTCGCTCATCGGCGGCTCTTCTGCCGGCCATCCCAGGGTGATTGTGGCCACGGGCATTACGAGCTGTGGCAGTTTTAGCGTGTCGATAATCATCTGCGGCATGTACACCGTAGTGCCGAGGAAGCAGAGTCCGAGCCCTTCTTCCTCTGCCAGGTTGCAGAAAGTCTGCGTGTAGAGCAGCGCGTCGGTGGCCGCGTTCATGAACGAAAGGAAGTTGTCGTAGCCCGGTTCGGCCTTGCGGCAGCGGCACCAGCTGCTGGCGCGGTTGAAGTCGGCGCACACCGTGAGCACCACGGGCGCCTCGGTAACCATCGGCTGGTTGAAATGCGCCGGCGCCAGCTTGGCTTTCATCTCTTCGGAACGTGTCACAACGACGCTGTACAGCTGCATGTTGCCCATGGTCTGGGTACGTGCGGCCTCGGTGAGCAGGCGGTTGAGCAGTTCGTCGCCAACCTCCTTGCCTGAATACTTGCGTATGCTGCGTCTCGTGTTAATTGTCATCATACCTTGTGTTGTTTTGTATTTCGGGCGCAAATTTAATCATTTTTCTCCACACCGCAATGCGGCCGTCTGATAAAAAGACGCCCTTTCGCTGACAGTTTCCATAATAAATGAATTGCGGTTGAGCCCAAACGGCGTTGCGAAAGGCCGTCTTTCGCACGGTAAAATGCCACCTTTTGCCTCCTAAAAGACGGCCTTTTACACGCCTGCCGTTAACGTCTTGATTGCTAGCCTGTTACATGCCGTCCTGCAAAGGCCGTCCTGACGCCTTGCAAAAGCCGTTTTAACATGTCGTAAGGACGCCCGTTATGATGTTTAAACACTTTCCATCGCACATGCGGAATGCCGCTTTTGCGCCTCAAGGCGACAGTCTTTTACCAAATAACCACAATAAAAAACACATTAAACACATTTTTGTGCATAATGTAAAAAAATATTTATTTAGGCATTGCATATTCGATAAAAAAACGTATCTTTGCGAAAAGTTAAGTTTATTTATTATTAACCAAAACTTATATCAATATGAAGAAGTTATTAATGGTAGCGCTCTTCGCAATAGTTGCGGTAGGCGCAAGTGCACAAAAGAACTTTACGATTTGGTGGGGAGGAAACGTTGCTGACATGTCAGGCGACTTTGACGTTAAGTCTGAATTCAAGGCCTTGAACATCGGTGTGTCTTATACTGCTCCCATTTCAGACGCATTCGACTGGTCGGCAGGTGTAGGTTATGTAACCAAAGGCTGCAAGGATTGGGATCCGGGCTTCATCCAGTTGGAGGGAAACGCTGCCTGGAACTTTGTTAAGGGCGAGGATGCCAAGGTCGGAATCTTTACCGGTCCGTATCTCGGTTTCCTTGTAGCTAAGGATGATATGGAAGAAACTAATACCGTAGACTTCGGATGGCAGGGCGGTATTGCAGGAGCATGGAAGTTCCTGTCGCTCAAGCTCGGCTATGAGTATGGCTTCTGCAATATGGTAAAGGAATTCGACACCAAGCCTGGAGAGTTCTTCTTCCGTGTAGGTGTGAGGTTCTAAGTACTCTACTCTATCATGATACGATGCGCCGTAGGCAATCGCCTGCGGCGCGTTTTTTGTGTAAAAGCGCTATATGATGGCGATAATAATAAATCCGGAAAACGTCTTTGCCGTAGTAAATCACGTATAACAGACAAGGCGTTTGTCTTTAACTCCTAACGAAGCGGAGCGAAGTGATAACTCCTTTAACTTCTTTAACTCCTAAAAGAAACTTCTTTAACTTCTTATAAAAACCTACAGCGAGTTGTATCTGCTTATGAGTTTGCGACGGAAGAAGCGCCCTACCTTTACGTAATCAATCTTGTCGAACGGGGGATAAAAGCAGCAGATGTTGTCGCGAACCTCAAGAAGGTAGTTTATGTTGATGATGTATTTCTGGCCTACTTGTATGAAGCTGTCGTCTATTTTCAGCAGGTTCTCCTTCGTTATGTTGCGTTTCAGGCGCAGCGGACGGTCGCATCCGGCCGCTATCACCGTCCATACGCGGGCCTCGTGGTCGTAGTGGAACACGCAGATGTCGCGTATCTGGATCAGCCTGAAGTCTACGGCGTTGGTGTAGAACAGCAGTTTCCCGTCCTCGCGTTTCAGCGTGTCGTCTTGCCGGGCGCTGCCGTTGCCGTTGAGGCTGTCGGCGTAAAAGCGGTTCATGATTGTGTCCAGTTCGCCGTCGTCGATAGGTTTCAGCAGAAAGTCGAACGCCCTGTTCCTGAAGGCCGGCAGCATATAGTCATTGTATGCGGTGTATATCACTACGTAGCAGCGGTAATCGTCCTCGGCCCTCATTCGTTCGAGAAACTCTATTCCGGTCATGTCGGGCAGCTCCATGTCGAGGAACAGCAGTTCCGGACGGTGTTTCATTACCTGCTCTATGCCGTCGCTGCCATTGTCAGCGGTGGCCACAAGTGTAATGTCGGGATATTTCTTGAGCTTTGCGGCCAGGCTTTCGATGGCCGCCGGCGTGTCGTCTACGATTATCGCGTTCATCGTTTTGCTGTTAAAGAAAATATTAAATCATTCCAAACTTTTTAGTCCTGACGGTATGACAAGAGTGACTTCACACCCTTCCACGTTTCCGTCAGCCGCCCGGACGTTCCTTATTCCGAGCCTTATTTTCCGCTTGTTTTCACGGTTTATAATGTTTATGGTGCTGCGGATGACCTTCAGTCCGGTCTTCGTTGACGACGGGTCGGAGCGCCGGATGTCGAATCCTGTGCCGTTGTCGCCCACGGTCACCCTGCAGCATGCTTCGTCTTTCGTCACGTTTATGTACAGTCGCTTGGCTCCCTTGCGGCCTTTCAGCCCGTGCTTTATGGAGTTCTCCACAAGGATTTGTATGAACATTGACGGTACCATGACGCTTTCGAGCACCTTGTCGTCAGGCGCGTTGACGGTGAAGTCAAGTTCCGGGCATACGCTGTTGCGCTCTACGCTGATGTAGTATTTTACGAAGTCGAGCTCTTCTTTCAGCGATACGTAGTACTTACCCGACATGTTCAGGTTGGCCCGGATGAGCTTTACCAGCGCCATCAGTTCGTCGGCATCGCCCTTGTCGGTCTTTGCCATGCGGTTGTTGAGCACGTTGAAGATGAAGTGTGGCGATATCCTTGAGCGCACGTTCATAAGTCTTAGCTGCATGAGCTCGATGTGCATCTGCAGCCTTCGCTTCCTCGTGAAAGTGTATCCGTACAGAAGCAGCAGCACGAGGGCCGCCACGAGCAGCAGCGCTACGTATATCGTGAGCCGTGCCGAGCGTATGTCGGCGTCTTTCTCCTGTATTGCCAGCCGGTGGTGCAGTTGCAGCGTGTCCTGCGCGTAGCGCATCATTATTTCCGATGTGCGCATGTTCACTATGTTGTGCTTGAGCGAGTCGTTGCGTGTGTTGCTTTCCGTCAGGTCGTCGTACGCACGCTTGTAGTCGCCCTTCCGCACGTAGTACTCGCGCAGGTAGCGGTGGCGTATGTTGGCCATGTTGAAGTCCATCGTGGCCGTTACCCGCTCGTTGGCCAGTATGCGGCTTACTGTTGCGGTGTCGCCGGCCTTCAGCGCGAGCGCGATCATGATTGTATGGCAGTAGTACAGTGCCGTCTCGTCGCCTATCTTGTTGAAGAAGGCGTAGACTTCGTCCACCAGCCGCCGTGTCTCCTGCTCCTGTCCGAGGTTCATTTTCACGTCGGCCATGTTTACCTTGCATACGTTCATCTCGTAGCTGTTGTCCATTCCGTGCGACTCGAGAAGCTGTTTCATTCTCGTAAACACGGCTTCCGCGCCACGGTAGTCGCCCGAATAGTAGTAGTAATTGCCGTAGTTCGTAAGGAAGTACAGCTGCATGTTGAGCGACATCAGCCTGAAGTTGCCGTCGGCTACGCGGTAGCAACCGAGCGCCGAATCGAAGTCTCCGAGGTTAAGGTATATCCGTCCGAGCCCCATGTACAGGCTTACGTTGTCCTCGTCGGGCAGTTTCAACGAGTCAGAAAGGAACAATGCGCGCCTGTACCACCACGCGGCGCGCGGCATGTCGTTGGCCGCCACGTACGCGTCGCCCAGGTTGGCGCACACGTTGGGCAGGTTGCTTTCGCAGTCGCTGCCCGCCAGTTGTCTGCAGGCTTTGTTGTAGGCGTTGATTGCCTTGGCCGGCGCGAAGTGTAGTTTATAGTAGTAACTGCCCTTTATGTTGTACAGGAAGCCCAGCATTCCGCGCACTCTCGGTGTCTGTTCACGTGCGGACAGGAATGCGTATACGCTGTTCCACCGCAGTTTCGTAGTGTCAGGCACGTCGCGGCTTACGGAGTATCTCATCAGGCGCAGGTACCAGTCGTAGTAGTCAAGGCTGTCGGTGGCGTTCTTCATGCCGTCCTTTATCATTTTGAGGGCGTATGGCGAGTTGACCGCCACGGAGTCGTCTACGTTGGCAAGGGCTGCCACAAGCGAGTCGGGACGTGAGTCGTCAGCTGTCTGCCTGCCTCCGCATGATGCGAGAACGGCGCATGCCATCGCCGCCGCTACGGCTATTATGGCCGCCAAACGGGCTGTGTGCAATGGTCTGCATGCATTTTTAATAGCATTCATCTTTCGTCTGATTAGCGCCTGCGTGGCTGTATTTGCCCTTTATTTAACTAAGCGCAAAGTTAGCAAAATTTTTTAAAAATGATATTGTTGGAGTGTGTCATTTTGATTTTTTGTCGATAATTTGAGGTAAAACAGTTTGTGGAAGTAAACTAAGAGTGTACAGTCTGACCGCTCTCCGGAGGCAGGTAGGCGTGTCCTCTGGCGCCATTGGCGCTGTAGCTGCCGTATTGCGCGTGGGCAGTCTGTCTTGTCCTGGCAAAAGTTGACACATTTATGAACAATAAAAAATGTGTAAAACAATGCGAAAGAATCCAACAAAGTACAGCGAGGAGTTCAAATTGAGCGTCCTTCGTGACTATTACTCGTCAGGCATGAGCAAGCGCAAGTGTGCAAAGAAGTATGGCCTGTGTAATCCGACGTTATTGTCGTCATGGCAGTCAAAATATGGTGAGAAAACCTTATCTTTGCCGTCGGAAGAAGAATACGACGACATGGCAAGACGCAGCAAGGAGGAATACAGGGATGAGAACGCGGCCCTGCGCAAGCGCGTGCGCGAGTTGGAGAAGGCGCTTGCGTACTCGCGTTTGGAGACGGAGGC
>NZ_JACJJG010000038.1 GCF_016899855.1 Marseilla massiliensis | reverse complement strand
AATAATAAGAAATTACATGTTGATGTATTATACTTGACTTGTTTTCTCACCTTCTCACCCTCTCACTTTCTCACCTTCCAATCAATTATGTACCAGCGTTCCGATGGCCTCTCCATCCATCACGCGCTTCAAGTTGCCTACTACGTCCATGTTGAACACGTATATCGGCAGGTTATTCTCCTTGCACATGGTGGTTGCGGTGAGGTCCATCACCTTCAGGCCGCGGGTATATATCTCGTCGTAAGTTATGTCGGTGAACTTCGTTGCGGTAGGATCTTTCTCGGGATCGGCCGTATATATGCCGTCAACACGTGTGCCCTTGAGCATTACGTCGGCCTCAATTTCGATGCCACGGAGCGAGCTTCCCGTGTCCGTTGTAAAGTAAGGAGAGCCCGTCCCGGCGCTGAATATGCAGATATACCCCGCCTCCATAGCCTCAATAGCCTTCCACTTGCTGTAGAACTCGCCGATAGGCTCCATGCGGATGGCCGTCAGCACCTTGTTCTTTACGCCCAAAGCGCCGAGCGCCGAACTGAGAGCGAGCGAGTTGATGACCGTAGCGCACATGCCCATCTGGTCTCCCTTGACGCGGTCAAAGCCCTTACCGGCCCCGCTGAGACCACGGAAGATGTTGCCGCCGCCTATCACTATGCCTATCTGAACGCCCATATCATGCACCTCTTTGATTTGACGTGCGTAGTCGGAAAGGCGCTCCGGGTCAATACCGAAATGCTGTTTGCCCATAAGGCTCTCGCCGCTGAGCTTCAATAAGATTCTTTTGTACTTTGCCATAAATCACTGTTTTTATAGTCGATACTTGATTAACATGTCATTATTCACAGGCCATCATCCATTGACTTTACAAAACTCAACCTCCTTGAACATGTATTTTCTCACGCTTCCGTCGCCAAGCCTCAGTACAAGATGTCCGTCAGGCTCCACCGTTTCGACCTCTGCCATGAACCCGCCGGCGGCGTCACGATACCCATGAAGCCCCGTGCGGCGGTACAATGATGCAAGATACGCATCTTGAACGCCGTCATATTCGCCGCTATCCACCATCCTGAGATAACGCCCGAAGCGCTCCAACACATCGTCAAGAATATCCTCACGACTGACGTCATGCCCCAAGATTTGCGCCAACGACACAGGATTGGGCGCGTCACTTATGAACTCTCGCTGGTTGATATTTATCCCCGTGCCCATTATACAGCTCCCAACAAGGCCGTGAACGATGGTACATTCAGACAGCGTTCCGCTTATTTTCATGTCGTTGTGGTAAATATCGTTAGGCCATTTGACGGTAAATCCGTCAGCATACGCCGACAAGGCGTCACGCACTGACAGTGCGCCGGCCTCGAGCATTACGAACTGCCGGCGAGCGTCAAGCCCCTTCGGGTAAGTCTTTACGCTGAAAAGCAGGTTGCGTCCGGGCTCACTCTCCCAAGTGTTGCGCCCCTGTCCGCGCCCCGCCGTCTGGTTATCTGCCGTTACGACAGTCATCACCCTACCCTCCTCTCCACGGTAATCACGGAGAAAACGGTTGGTCGAGTCAGTCTCGTCAAGGCGTATTCTGAATATATCCACAGTCTGTCTGATTATAAATATTAGGTGTAAAAAATGCGCAATATGCCAGTATCCTTACGTCACCAGGGCATGAACGCATCCTCAATATGCCGTATAACACAGTCGTTGTCGCCGGTACCAATCACGCTTACGATGTCAAAACGCAGGGGCAGCTCTATGCCGTAGGTCTTGACAAACTTATCCGCGGCAATGCCGAGGCTGCGCATCTTGCGTAAGTCCACAGCCTGTTCAGGCTCCATATAGTCATTGTTGCGCCTCGTCTTCACTTCCACTATAACCAACTGGTCGGCGTCAACGGCAACGATGTCTATATCACGATGGCCGTCACGCCAGTCACGCCAAAGAATCCTGTAGCCCTTATGCTCAAGATATTCGGCTGCTTTCTGTTCGCCCCACCGTCCTCTTTCGTTATGTTCGGCCATATCTTTTTATCGTTATGAATGACGGAATCAGATGTCTCCTCTTCACGAATAACTATATGCAAAAGTACAATTTTTCCGTTACAAAGGCACCTGATTGGTGCGTTTTTTGGTACTTTTGCATAAAATATAATTACGAAATGTAACATGGAAGATACCCAGCAACAGAAAGACGAACTGTATATGCGCAAGGCCCTGGCCGAAGCTGAGGTCGCGTATAACGCCGGTGAAATACCGGTAGGCGCCGTAATCGTATGCAATGACAAGATTATCTCACGGGCGCACAACCTTACTGAAACCTTGCACGACGTTACGGCACACGCCGAAATGCAGGCTATTACCTCCGCCGCGGACAATCTTGGAGGCAAATACCTTACCGACTGCACCATATACGTAACGGTAGAGCCATGCGTTATGTGCGCAGGCGCCATCGGATGGGCACAAATCAAGCGCGTGGTTTACGGCGCCGGCGACGAAAAGCGAGGCTTCGTGCGCTTCGCCCCGGCAGCCCTTCACCCCAAGGCAACGGTTACAGCAGGAGTACTTGAAGATGAATGCCGCCGCCTGATGCAAGAGTTTTTCAGGTCAAGACGGTAAGCTACGGTAAAGACGGACATGATCTTAACCTGCCAATACACTACGGTTATTACCCCGTAGGCGGTACTTTCCAGCAGCAAAGATTAGCACCCATATTCCAAAAGGTGGCCTTTTGGCGTGTAAAAGACGGCCATTCGCAAGGTAAAAGGCCATCAATTGCGTTGCGAAAGGCCGTCTTTTACAACCAGCCTCATCCATGACAGGCAAAAGCCCTGCGGCATAAGGCATAACAAACACTTACGCCAAGGCCTGCAACAGGGCGAACGCCGATGTTCAGGCGTTCAGATTTTTTATTCGTTTTTATTTTGTATTGTCTTCAAGTTGACGTACCTTTGCATAAGCCATATGGCAAGCCGCACGGTCACCGCGGCGCTGCCTTGTTATGTAAAAACGTGAACCCGGAACACGACGAATTATGAAATATATCCTTACAGCCCCCGAACGAATCAACACTACGGTAAACCTGCCGGCCTCAAAGAGCGTAAGCAACCGCGCGCTAATAATCAACGCGCTGGCCGGCAACACGATAAAGCCCGACAACCTGTCGGACTGTGACGACACGGAAGTAATACTCGACGCACTGGAACGCATGCCTGCCGTAATAGACATAAAGGCCGCCGGCACGGCCATGCGCTTCATGACGGCATACCTGGCAGCCACACCCGGCGAGCACACCATCACCGGCACGGAGCGCATGAAGCAACGCCCTATCAAGGCTCTCGTGGACGCCCTGCGGTACATAGGCGCCGACATAACCTACGTGGAGCGCGATGGCTACCCGCCACTGCACATACGAGGGCGCAAGCTCGAAGGCGGACACATCGAGGTGCCGGGCGACATCAGTTCGCAATACATATCGGCGCTGTTGATGATAGCGCCGACACTGGCGGGCGGACTGGAACTGAAACTGAACGGTGAAATCATCTCGCGCCCGTACATAGACCTCACACTGTGCATGATGAGGGACTTCGGGGCTGACGCCGAATGGAGCGATGTAGACACGATAAGCGTAAAACCGAAAGCTTACGCACAGCGCGGCTTCTACATAGAAAACGACTGGAGCGCGGCTTCCTACTGGTATGAAATGCTCGTACTGGGGCACGACGAAGAGTCGGAAATCATGCTTACAGGACTGACCGACGGCTCACGCCAGGGCGACTCGGCAGTAAAATACCTCTTCAACATGCTCGGCGTAAGGACAACTTTCAAGACACGCGAACGAAACGTGCCGACCACGGTAACACTGAAACGTGTCGAGACAAAGCCCCCAAGGCTCGACTACGACTTTATCAACCAGCCGGACATGGTACAGACATTCGTGGTATGCTGCGCCCTGGCAGACATTCCGTTCAGGTTTACCGGACTGTCCACATTGAAGATAAAAGAGACCGACCGTGTGGAAGCCCTCAAGACGGAAATGCGCAAACTGGGGTACATAATACGCGAGACGGACATAGGCGAGCTAAGCTGGGACGGAGAACGCTGCGAACCTGCTGACGACATCGTCATAAACACTTACGAAGACCACCGCATGGCTATGGCCTTCGCGCCTGCCTCGATAACATTCCCGGGGCTGAAAATAGACAATCCGCAAGTAGTCAGCAAGTCATACCCGCACTTCTGGGATGACTTGAGGCAGGCAGGATTCATCATTGACGGGGCAGAATAAGCCCTAAACAGACGCAGGAACGCAATAAACAGCCGTCTATACCGTTATTTAACCGACGCATGCGCACCAACCCCACAAGACATATAATACCCGTCGTGGCCGTCATCATCATCATGACGGCCATAAGTTGCTCTACGGAGAAGAACACTCCGCAGAGCCGTTGGTGGCATTCTTTTACCGCACGGTACAATACTTATTATAACGGTACGGTAGCGTACATCGAAGGTTCACTTGAAAAGGAGAACGGTAACAAGGACAACTTCACCGAGATGATACCGCTGTACACCGTTGGCAATCGCGAAAGCCGCAGTCTGGGAGAGTCTAACTTCGACCGGGCCATCGAGAAATGCCAGAAGGCCATCAAGCTGCACAGCATTAAACGGCGCCCCAAATGGACGAAAAGCCGCAAGAAAACCGAGCGTGACATAGAATGGCTTAACCGCAAGGAGTACAACCCGTTCTTGTGGAAAGCATGGCTGCTGATGGGCCGCTCGCAATTCATGAAGGGCGACTTTGACGAAGCTGCGTCGACATTTGCCTACATGAGCCGCCTATACTCCACCCAACCTGCAATATACGGGCGCGCAAGGGCATGGCTGGCAAAATGTTATATTGAGCAGGACTGGATTTATGATGCCGAGGACGTCATAACAAAAATGCGCCGTGACTCAATACACTGGAGGGCACGTAAGGAATGGGATTATACCTATGCCGACTATTACATCCACACAGGACGCTATGCCGAGGCCATTCCATACCTGAGAAAGGTCATCAAACACGAAATGAGACGCAAGCAAAAGGCACGCGAATGGTATCTCATGGGACAGCTCGAGGCCGCACTCGGCAATGAAGAGAAAGCATACAAGGCATTCAAGCGTGTAGTAAGACTCAATCCCCCGTATGAACTCGCGTTCAACGCGCGCATAGCAATGACAGAGGTCATGGGCATGCGCCAGTCAAAGAAAATGCTCAAGAAACTACGGCGAATGGCCGCATCGGACAATAACAAGGAATATCTTGACCAGGTTTACTATGCCATAGGCAACATTTACCTTAACCAGAAAGATACGACAAACGCCATATCCGCCTACGAACAAGGCAACGCCAAGGCAACAAGAAGCGGTATTGAAAAAGGTGTGTTGCTGCTGAAGCTCGGTGACTTGTATTGGGAACGCGAGGACTACAGCAACGCTAGGCGCTGTTATGGAGAGGCTATCGGTCTGCTGGACAAGGAACGCAAGGACTACGAACAGTTGTCCGAACGTTCCAAGGTTCTTGATGAGCTCGTGCCATATACTGACGCTATACACCTACAAGACTCGCTTCAGGCACTCGCAAAAATGCCCGAAGCCGAACGTAACGCCGCCATCGACCGTGTAATCGAAGCCCTGAAAAAGAAGGAAAAGGAAGAACGGGACGCACAAGCTGAGCTTGAAGCCCAACAATACTTGGCCGAGCAGGGCGCCATTGGCAACGACGCAGTGCAAAATAACACGACAAATACTTCAACAGATAAAAACGGTACATGGTATTTCTATAACCCGACGGCCGTTAGCCAAGGTAAAGCTACATTCCAGAAATTATGGGGAAGGCGCGAAAATGTTGACGACTGGCAACGCGTCAACAAAACTGTTGTAGCCCTAAACAACGGGCCAGAGGAACTTACTGACGAGCAACGCGACTCTATTGCGGCGGCAGAAGCCATGCAAGACTCGATAGAACAATCGCTTGACAGCGCGCAAAACAACCCGCATATGCGCGAATACTACTTAAAACAGATACCGTTCACGCCGGAACAGACGGCTGAAAGCAACAAAATCATTGAAGACGGACTGTATCATGCTGGCGTAATATTCAAGGACAAGCTCGACAACCTTGCGCTAAGCGAAAAGAATTTGCGCCGACTTACCGACAACTATAAGGATTATGAGCACCTTGATGACGCCTACTACCACCTATTCCTGCTATATTCACGGCGTAATGATACTGCCATGGCGCAGACATTCCTCAACCGCCTGAAGCAGGAATTTCCTGAAAGTCAGTGGACCGTTATGCTCTCTGACCCCAACTTCGAACAGAACGCACGCTTCGGTGTACACATCGAGGATTCGCTTTATGCCGCTACTTATGAAGCATTCAAAGCTGACAGATTCGACGAAGTAAGCGCCAACACATCACTATCTGCCGAACGTTTCCCCCTCGGTGCGAATCGTGACAAATTCATATTTATAGGCGGACTGTCAAAACTCAACGGCGGAGACGCCGACGGTTGCGTCAAGGATATGCAGGAAGTTGTGGAAAAATATCCTCAAAGCGATGTAAGCGAAATGGCCGGAATGATAATTAACGGAGTGAAAGCCGGCCGTACTTTATACGGAGGAAAGTTTGACATCAGCGACATCTGGGAACGGCGTACTGTCATTCTTAACGACAGCGACTCAATAGCCGAACGTAAATTCGTGGCCGAACGCAATGTCGACTTCTCGTTCCTTTTCGTATATTCTCCGGATTCAGTAAAGGAAAACAAGCTGTTATTTGAGCTTGCAAAGTTTAATTTCACAAACTTCATCGTAAGAAACTTCGACATAACAATCGAAGATCACAGCGGTTTGCACCGCATGAAAGTAAGCGGATTCAAAAGCTATGACGAAGCTCTGCAATACGCACGACAATTGCACGACAACCAAAATATAGCAGAACTCACGCAAAAGGCCCGTCCGATAGTAATCAGTGACGCCAACCTTGAACTACTCGGTACGCAATACAGCTATAACGATTACGAGAAATTTTACGAACAACATTTCGTACCTCTACGCATAAGTACGGTAAGACTGCTTACCGAACCTGCAACAATAGAATATGAACCAAGCGGCGAGGGAGACAATAACGGTGACAACGGGTTATATAATGGAGGAGTGATAGAGGGCGGCTTGTTCATTGAAGACGAACAACCTGCAGCCCCAACAAACAACACCACTATAATAATACCTGATGTGGAACAACCACAACAGGAAGAAAACAGTGGCCAAAACGTGAATACTACGGTTATTCAAGATACAGACAACGCTCCCCATACGGAAAAACCATCCGGCAACATCGCTCCAGACAACGGAACAACCGTAATTCCTGAAATTGAAGAAACGCCGGAAAACGAATATGACCTGGACGATAACGGCACAACAGTAATTACAGACATACAGGAAAACCGACAGGACGAAACACCCCAAAACAGTGGCAATACATTTGATATAGAGGAAAGGCAGCAAGACGATAAACCGCGCACTGCCACAACACCGACGCCTGGGAGCCAAAACAAAGACGTTCAACCGGCACAACAGAAGCCAACGGTTACGCCTCAACAGCAGACCGACTTACCGGAAAATGAGTTCATCATAGAATTTAATGACGACCAAAACAACGGCAATACAGACAATAACAACAAAAAGAACGAGGACAACCGACAGGACGGATACGACCTGGAAGATGAATATTATGAACTTGACGGGTTTTAAGGCTATGGCCTCAACGTAACAACAATAAAATAAGACAATGAGCAACGGATTACTTTTATGGGCTGACGACGAGATTGAACTGCTCCGCGCTCACATTCTTTTCCTTGAGAAAAAAGGGTATGACGTAGTTACCGTAACCAACGGTACTGACGCCATTGACCAATGCAGGCAAAAAACTTTCGACCTTATCCTGCTCGACGAGATGATGCCCGGACTAAGCGGTCTTGAGACTTTGCAGAAAATCAAGGAGCTATCACCGGCTACACCGGTGGTAATGGTAACAAAGAGTGAGGAGGAGAACATCATGGACCAAGCAATTGGCTCAAAGATAGCCGACTACCTTATAAAGCCCGTAAACCCCAACCAAATTCTCCTATCACTGAAAAAGAACATACACCGCAAGGAAATTGTGACAGAGATAACGCAAAGCGGATACCAACAAAGCTTTACTGACATTGCCATGCAGATTGGCAACTGCAGGACATACCAGGACTGGATGGACGTATATAAACGGCTTGTACACTGGGAACTCGAGCTCAGCAATACGGACAGCAGCATGACCGAAATGCTGAAAATGCAGAAAGAGGAGGCCAACAATGGATTCGCAAAATACATAAAGGCACACTACATGGACTGGATGGAAGACATTATCGCGACACAAGCAGCTCCGCCACAGTCCACGCAAAGGCTCCTCACGAACCACCAGAAGCCGCAAAACAACCGGAATAAGGACGGAGAACGTCCGTTGATGAGTATCGATATTTTCAAGAAAAAGGTATTTCCGCTACTTGATGCAGGCGAAAAAGTGTTCATGATAGTTATCGACAACTTCCGCTTTGACCAATGGCGCGTGCTGGCACAGGAAATCGGCGACATGTTTGACATGGACGAACAGACATACATCAGCATACTGCCTACGGCCACGCAATACGCCCGCAACGCTATTTTCAGCGGACTAATGCCCGTAAAGATAGCGCAAATGTTCCCCGAGCTGTGGGTTGACGAGGATGAGGAAGAAGGCAAAAACCTTAACGAAGGGCCACTGATAAAGACACAGCTCGAGCGTTTCCGCCGGCATGACACATTCTCATACCACAAGATTAACGACTCTGCCGGCGCAGACAAGTTCATGCAGAAATTCAACGAACTGAAAAACAACGACCTGAACGTGCTTGTAATCAACTTCATCGACATGTTGAGCCATGCCCGCACGGAGTCGAAAATGGTACGCGAATTGGCAAACAACGAGTCGGCCTACCGCAGCATAACCCTCAGCTGGTTCCGTCATTCCGTGCTTGCCGAGCTTTTCCGCATGCTGTCACGAAGCAATTTCACCATTGTAATAACGACTGATCACGGCAGCATTCGCGCCTCTAAGCCAATCAAGATAATCGGCGACCGCAACACGAACACCAACCTGCGCTACAAACTCGGCAAGAACCTGAACTACAACGCGAAAGAAGTGTTCACAATAAAAGAACCCCACAAGGCCATGCTGCCTGCCCCGAACCTCAGTACGTCATACGTATTCGCTACTGGCGACGCCTTCTTCGCCTACCCAAACAATTACAATTATTACGTGTCATACTACAAAGACACATTCCAGCATGGCGGTATATCCATGGAAGAAATGATTGTTCCGCTGGTAACAATGAGGGCAAGAAAAAGATGAAATACAGTAGTTAAAGGAGTTAAAGTAGTTATCGCTCACTACGTTCGCTAAGTAGTTAAAGTCATTACTCCTGCATTTTAAATGTTAGCGGAAGAGTTATGACTTCTAACTACTTTAACTACTTCTAACTACTTTAACTACATGATAACAACATAAGAAGAGGATATGGAAATAAAAATCAACAATCTCAAAGACATCAACCTCGCCGCCCGTACGTTCATCGACAACATGGGCAAGGGCCGCGTGTTCGCTTTTTACGGAAAAATGGGCGCAGGCAAGACAACATTCATCAAGGCCGTATGCGAAAATCTGGGTGTAACAGACGTCATAACATCACCTACGTTCGCCATCGTCAACGAATACACGTCCGAAACATCCAGCGACACTATCTACCATTTCGACTTCTACAGAATCAAGAAAATAGAGGAAGTGTACGACATGGGATACGAAGAATACTTCTACAGCGGCAGCCTCTGCTTTATCGAATGGCCCGAACTTATAGAAGGACTGCTGCCTGACGACGCCACGAAAGTGACAATCGAAGAGGACGGTGACGGCTCACGCACAGTTAGATTCTAACCTCTCGCGCAAACTGTTACAGCCTCATACGTACCAACGAAAACTAATATCAAAGCAGGCAAGGCATATACGTCTGTTCCACAGCACGCGGAATGAATGTATATGCCTTGCCTGCTTAATCCACATTAGCTGCCAACACCGCCGCCACATGGCATTACGGTCTGTCCTTGCTGCCTGTAAGTTCGTCTATTTGAGCAATAATATCGTCATTGGCACGCTGAAGTTTATTGAACACCACAAGCCCGATAATCAAGCCTACGGCTCCCGCCAGGCAAATTATCAACAACATTCTGCCACGCTCCAAGCCTACTGCCTCGGCAAAATCCATAGCCTCGATAGCATACCAGCAGGCCCAAGCCAGACCCAATGGGAGCTTTACCAGACGTCCTTGCGTCCGCAAGCGCTTCATTCTCACAAGGGCCCTGCCGGCCTCAACAAGATTGCCCTCAAGCAAATCCACATGACCGTAAACGTTAACCCATATACTTGCAGCCGCAACGGCAACAAACAACGCAACCGTGACCCAGAAGAAAGCAGGCGACCAGCCATAACGGGCCATCATGACATAAACAAAAGCTATGACAAGCACACACATGCAGACATTGACAGCCACAACCTTGCGCACCCATTGCATGCGTGCGTGCATCACGCGGCGTATCAGCCTCTCGTTAAGGATTGACTGGCTCTCAAGCTTATGTTTCAGCACGGCCATCTGTGACTTCATCATCTCAATTACGTCAGCTTCGATTCTCGTTTCCATTTTCAATACCTCCATTTATTCATTTATCGTTAATGTTCTTCAACTTCTCCTTGATTCTGACAAGCCTTACGGATACGTTCTTTTCAGATATACCCATCACCGCTCCTATCTCCTCATAGCTCATATTGTCAAGCCAAAGCAGGATTAGCGCCCTGTCATACAGCCCGAGACTGTTGATACGCTCATACAACATCTTTACCTGCAGTGTATCGTCATCGCCGTCTTCAAACAGGTTAATGTCCATTGTCAAGGGCACGCTATGCTGCCGTTTCCTTTTTCGTTGGCCCGAGATACATGTATTCAGGGCTATGCGGTATATCCAGGTACGCACGCTGCTACGTCCACCGAAACTGTCAAGACCCTTCCAAAGATTTATCAACACATCCTGGAACAAATCGTCCACTTCGTCCGCATCCTTGGAGAACATGTAGCACACGGCATAAATCGTATCCCTGTTCTCATGTATTATTCGCCTGAACCGAGCCTCTTTATCTGTCATTACCATTTGTATTAATATTTCTTTCTACCACTTAGACGCATGTAAACAACAAAAGACTACACCAAGAAAACACTTTTTTCAAGAAAAAGACATCGTAATGCACAGCCACGCGGCGACAAAAAAACATTTACACGTTTTTGCAACAACAAAGAAATATCACGCAAGTAAATTTGCGATGTAAACTATATAAACACAAATCTTATGCCATACAAATACAATACAACAACCACAAGCAGGAAAAAAAGGCTGCCGTCCGGCTGTGTTTTCGGGGGAATATTCACTTTTACGGGCATAGTGATGGCTGCAATATGCGCTTACGTCGCGATAGACACGTCACTGTTTAAGGGCAAGTCATGTCCTGCACAGGCCGTAATAATCAACGTGGCCTACCACGGCAGCGACATGACCGGCACCACCATCGTAAGGTATAGCGCCAACGGACAGACGCACACCTGCGGCCTCAACTACACGTCTACATCGCTGCACAAAGGCGACACCATAACAATAAACTACCTGAAAGCTGACCCGCGCAAGGCTCGCTACATTGCCGGCAACCGATTTATAATAATACTATCGGCAGTGATGGCCCTCGTGTTCGGAGGCATGGGAGCCGCACTGCTCCTTGCGCAAAGACGACGCAAGCGCAAAACTATGCGCCTGATTAACACAGGCATGATGGTTGAAGCCGACATAACCGACATTAGCGAGAACATGTACATGAGCATGGACGGCCGCCATCCCATCATCATAAGCTGCCGATACACTTCTCCTGAAGGACGCGTTTACCTCTTCCGCAGCAGCTCGTCATGGTACGGCAGCTATGACATAACGCCAAAGAAGAAAATCAAGGTGTATATTGACCGCGAAGACCCGTCGTTCTATTATGTCGACGTTGACAGTGTCGTGGGATAGAACGGTTGTTGCGCAAATATACACCAGCTTGCGGCAACATTGCAAAATGCCGTCTTTCAGCTTCCGGAAGGCGGCATTTTACCATGCAATACACGGCATTTTACAAGCCGAAAGACGGCATCCAGCATCCTGCCGGCATACCCCCAATAAACAAAGCCTATACTGCCGTATTCTGTCCTACAAGCGTATGTCGTTTTTGTCAGGCATACGGTTTATCCTCTACCCGTGCTATCGAATAAAAACATCCAGATAAATACACCACATAAAGAAAAAGGACGTGACAGGGCACACATGCTCCGCCACATCCTTTAATATCCGTAAAAAATTAGGTTCGTACGCTTAGAAGTAGTACGCAGCCGAAATCTGCCATGTATTTGAACGACCGCGGGCTATGCCCTCAACCACGTCGCCAGCCGTACCGAGCGCTGACACTTCACCCGTCTTGCCGCATACGATGTTGTAGTTGAAACCTACCTGCACGTGGCGCAACAGCATAACACCGGCACCGAGATTGACGCTGAAGTTAGAGGTCTTCAACTTCCAGCCAATCATGTCGTCATAAAACGACTGGTTCTTATCGCCGATGTTGAAACCGAACTGAGGTCCAGCAGCAAGATATACAGCCGCAAGACTGCCCAAACCGATGTCGTAACGCAGGTTGATAGGAATATTGATGGCTTTCTGTTTGATTACTTGCCCGCGGATGATTTCATCGTCATCGCCATAAACATCGTCAAATTCGGCCTCGCGCTGGTCGTAAAGAACAGACGCATCAAGACCGAAACCGAGCAGCGGCAGCGTGAACTTAACCGTAGGACCAATAAAGAATCCAGTACGATTAGACGTGTTGAGCACGTCGCTGCTGAACGACATGTCTGTTATGTTAAGACCTCCCTTAAGACCAAACTTGATTTGAGCCTGGGCAGGAACTACAAACAAAGTGGCTGCTACGACAACAGCCAGAGTAAGGATTTTTCTCATTTTGTTTAATTTTTAGTGGTTAATGATATATCTAACGATAATCCATAATGCACAAATCACAGCAAAGCTATGGCCATCAGCAACATAGACATTTGTTTAATTATAAATTGTACATTATGAATTATGCATTAATCAATGCCGTTGCCTGCGCACCGTAACGCGTGCAGCGGGTGAACTACCTGACGAAGAAGAGCTTGACGAACGGCGCTTACGCACTGAAGTGGAAGCCCTGCGGTTACGCTTTGCCTTCTTCGCCTTCTTGTCCTTCACCTCGGTCTTGGCTATGCTGTCAAGCGAATCCTTACGAGCCTGGTCGCCCCAGATATTCTTCTCGAATGCAGCTATCTCGTTCTCTATGCGGCGCTGCTCCTTGGCAAGCGCGGAGTCGGTAGGACAATATTGCGCAAGTGTACGCCCCAGCATGTTCGCCGTCTTGTATATCTTGCCCTTGTACATGTTCTGCGTAAAGTAATCGTCCATGCTCATTGTCGCCGCATTGTTCAGGTTGCTCGTCATCACCACCTGCTTGCTTAAGTAAGGAGCTATGTCGTCATACTCCACCCAGAACAAAGGATATTTCTGCTCACCGTCACCAAAGTCGTCAGTACGCCACAATACCGGACAAAGAGCCACCGGCTTTACATGGAACGTGGACGAAGACTGGTCGTAATAGGCACTTTCCTTAATATAATAAGACTTGACCTCACGCGATGGAATATCGCTGTCGTCTATCGTTATGCCACGGTTAGTACGTTCATAATAAATATGATAGTTATCGATAAATGCCTTTTTATTAACCTTGGCGGAGTCCGTAAACACCTCGTTGCCGTCAAGCCTGTACTCATAAGCGCCAATTATGTCCCTCATCATCAGCTTGAACAAATATGTAAACAGGTTCATCTGCGAACCTGCAGGTTCTACCGGATAATACAACGGGGCGTTGGCGTCCTCCTCAAGCAGAATCTCACGGTATACATCACGCCGCCATACGACGTCTTCCGACATCTTTGCCGCAACAGGAAAAGAAATGCGTGCACGCGTAGTAAGGTTTTGGGCGTCAGACGCATTACGCCGCTGTTGCTCCCTACGGCGTGCTGCCGGCTGGGCGTTCAATATGTCTACACAGCAGAACAACATGAGCACAGCCATGGCAAAAATACGCAACAACGAACCGCCAACGGCCTTGCTGCAACCGTGATGATTATGTAAAAACGATAACTTCATCATATATTCTTAATTCTTAACTCGTGATTCTAAACTTACTTTACGATGACTTCCATCGACGCGGGCAACGTTCGTTTTATTCCATCAGGGCCGACTGCCGTAATACGGGTTATGTAGAAACGCTTGTTACGTGCCAATCTTCGGAACGTGTCACGCTGCCTCTGCGTAAAACTGTCACCATTTGAAACCATCGGTACGGCGTTGCCCATGTTGTCATAGAACACGGCCTCAAAGCCTAAAACCGTGAAAGGTATGTCAAGCAGGCCGTCGTCAATAGCCGCCTTTATGCCCTTTGCGTCCATAAGCGAGCGCTTTGCAAGCCCACCGGTACGGAAACGGTCATCACCAATCTGTATATACGGCGTAGGATCTGGCAGCTTGCGCACTTTGAAAGTGAAGCCTCCCACAGGTCTTGCGCTGCCTGTCTGTAATGACATTACATTAATAGTAACGTCCTGTCCTACGGCCGACGGACGCGCGATATACTTACCGGGACCCGTCGGTTGGAGAGTTCCGCCAGTCATGGTTGCAGACACTTTAGTAAGCGGAACACCGGGAATACTTATGCTGATAGGGTTATTATATCCGGCGTAAAGCACGTTCATGAGGTCGGCAGACACGGTCGCGCTTGGGTCAACAACAGTATATTTCTGGGAAAAGTCACGACGTATCACGTCGCCACTGCCATTCTGCATGGTAATATATCCAGAAAGATTGAAGTCGCCGGTCCGCCCTGTCACTATCTCATAGGTGTTGTCACGCAAGTTCACTTCACGTCCGCCGATATAAATTTTAGGCTTCTGTGTTGTGTCCACAGCTGCCATCACGATTTGTGCCGAAAACTTGTCGCCACGCACAATCGTCTGTGCGTTGGGTATAACGAAAGCACTCAGCTTGTTGACACGTATGTCCTTCATGTCAATATTTGCCACAAGAGAATGCAAAACCTCACCTTCAGCATACCGTACGTCACTCTGGAGCTTTGACAAAAGCGTAACTGCCGCAGCAACCGGCATGTCTTCGAACATGTACTCTTGCCAGTTCTTCCCCATGGTCTTCGCTCCCTTTGGCAGCGTTGTTGTAAGGTTGCTCGCTATTATGGCGCGTTGCCGTTCATCAGTAACCATCGTCAATATACGTTCACGGAACGAATTAATGGCATCAAACAACTTCTTGCCCTGCCCTGTACCAGGAGCCAGCATTACCTGATTGGCAGCCTCCAAATCGTCTTTCCTGGTTATGTTAAGTACGTCACCGTCATCACCGTCTGCTTCCTTGACAATTGCGACTTTCAATTCTTGTGCATAGTCAAACAGCGAGTCGCTCATGCGCTTCACTGTCGTAGCCTTGTCAAACCACTCCTTCACCTTCTGGGGATTGGCTTTCATCTGTGCTTCGAAGTCTCCGTATATCGCAGCATTCTCAGAGGCTGAGTTGCGGGTAGTACGTTGCAGACTCTCCTCAACCAGCGAAAAGCCTTCAAGTACTTCCGTTGACACGTTAAGCGCAAGCATTGCCATCAAGACGACATACATCAGGTTTATCATCTTCTGGCGAGGAGATACCGGTCTTTTCTTTATTGCCATTCCTTATTATGCTTCAGAGTTGTTTCCGTTGGTTGTGGCGGCACGCATATTAACGGTCATTGCCTCAATCATTCGGGCGTAGATCTTGTTCAGTTGCTCTATCTGCGACGCCATCTTACGCGACTGTTCGTTGATTTGGTCGATTGTTCCGATTTGTGAACTTGCGCCCTTTAGTTGCATTTCATATACCTTGCAGATTCCTGTTAACGTGCGGTTAAGATTCTCCATTTCTTCCGAATCACGCGTCAGGCGTGCGCTCTGCTCGGAAACTTTAGCCAAAGTCTCAGTAAGTTTCTTCAGTTCCTCTACGTAATTAACCGTAGCTTCCTCAAGTTCTGGCGACACTTGTTGCTGTCCTGACATCCAAGTTACAGGCTGAGCGCCAACGGCAACAGGCCGTCCGGCAGTTTCATCACCAGCCTCCGCTGAGCCAAGCTCCACATTTCCTGCTGCCACAGCTGCGTCACTGCCCTGCGACATGCCACCCTGAGTGCCACCAGCTACGGCCGGGCCACCAACTACCGGACCGACATAGGCAACCATACCCGGCTGAACCGCTACACCGTCAGGTGCCTGGCGCATGCCTTCCTGAAGGTCGCCATCCTCCGCCTCCTGTTCATCATAAGCCTCATCAGTGACATGCGTGGGCAATTCCTTACCTATTGCAGTCTTGTCAAACGGACGGTCAAATGCCGAAATAAAGAACACTATAACCTCCGTACCCATACCGATGTAGAGCATTAGGTTGGCTCCCGGCATATGAGTGAGCTTAAACAAGGTACCAAGAATTACAATAGAGGCACCCCAACTGTAAGCATAATTCAGGAACGTCTGTCCCGGAACGCTGTCCAACCATCTTTGAAGACGGTATATAATGTTATATTTGCTGTACTCAGTCATTATTTTCTCTTCTTTCCTTTTTGTTTACTGCTTGTGGTTGTAGCCAGACTTCTGACGCAACGGAAACCTATATAGCTGCGCGGCTGATTCTGGTATTCCCAGGTGCGCCACGCCGAACGTATATACGACTCGGGGTCTTTCCAAGAACCGCCCCTCACGCTTTTCTTTTTCAAGCGGTAAGGATCTTCCTTTGCTGCATTGTACTTCAGCTCCGGATTAAGGTCGTTCATGGCTTCGATACCTGCATCCGTGTATGTCGTACTGGTCCATTCGGCTACGTTGCCAGCCATGTCATAAAGTCCGTTTGAGTTTGACGAGAACAGCCCCACACGACTCGTGATAAGGTTTCCGTCCTCTGTATAATTACCGCGGTCGGGCTTAAAGTTTGCGTAGAAGCACCCATCCTCATTCTTTACATCAACGTTTTCCCATGGGAACTCCGTACCTTCCTTACCCCTGGCCGCATATTCCCATTCAGCTTCGGTCGGCAGGCGGTAACGCTGTATATACTTTGCCTCTCCGCCAAGTCCTTTAAGCAGATATTCGGTACGCCATGCGCAGAATGCATTGGCCTGTTCCCATGTCACGCCTACTACGGGATAGTCGTTATAAGTAGGGCTACTGAAATACTGGCGCATGTATACTTCGTTATCCGAGTTGACGAAATCGTTGACCCAGCACGTCGTGTCGGGATATATATTCACGATATATGTGTTGAGGAAATCCCACGGACCGCTGAGCGGACGGTCAATAGTCTGCCTCACGATGCGTCCCTCGTCGTCTATGTATGCAGTATCCTTCGATATCATTACGACCTCATCAGGATTCACCTCTACGTCTGTATTCAGGTTGCGCTGGCTCGGGTCAAGCCTGTTACGGCGCAAAGCGGCAGCCGTATAGTCATAAACTTCGTAACGATAGTTCATCTGGCTGGCATCAAGCATCTTCTCTCCGGTAACCGGGTTGGTAATATACAGGCTTTCGATGGCCCTCAACTCATCCTCGTTGGGTTTACGCGGCAGAGCCTTCTTCCAGTTAAGATGAGGCGTTACGGGATCTCCGTATTTGTCTTCTGTTATCATGTACGTTTCGTCACCTCCGTACGCCGGGTCTGCCAAGCGCGTACGCAGGATTGAGTCACGCACCCAATACACGAACTGCTTATACTCCGAATTGGTTACTTCAGTCTCGTCCATCCAGAAACCGTCAACGGATATTTCCTTGTTTTGCGCCTGGCGGCCCCATAGCGAATCGTCCTTCTCAAGTCCCATCTTGAGAAATCCTCTCTTGACGAGTGTCATCCCGTATGGTGTCGGCTCGTTGAAGCTCTTGCCTCCTACGCCGACGACCTCGCCGCCTCGCCCTGAAGTGGACGACATGCGACCTCCGAAACATCCGGTGAGGGTTGTCAGAACTACTATGCCGAGCGCAATTATGCTTTTTGTTTTCCTCATATTCTTATAATATTCTCACGCTTTTATGTTTGTTCCTCCCTTTTTTAAAAAGGTTAATGTCCGTCTTATAACCTATTATCAGCTCATGGCTGCCGTTGCCGAGACTTATCCCTGACGTATATGCCTCATAGCTGTAACCTATGTGTACGCCGTGGAAACTGCCACCGATGAGCACTGTCACCGAATTGGTAGGGCTGTATGATAAGCCTCCGTAGAGTATTTTCTTATCATTGGTGTACACAAGCCGCCCCGACACGTCGCCCCTCCACATCAACCCGTCAGTCCTGACAAGCACGGAGGGGTGTATAGTAAGAAACGGATTTCTTAATTTAATATTGTATCCTCCGGTCAAATAATACGTAGCGTCTATCTTCAGTTCGTTTGTCTCGCCAAGCGCGACAAGGGGCGAATTGAGATGTTGCACTGACAGTCCGGCATACCACGGGCCATGTGTATAATACAATCCGAGACCTATGTCGAAGGCACTGCCGTTGACGTCAGACGTTGACAAGGCGGGGTCGCCGGAGTCTTCAACATCCAACTTCGAGCCGTCGAAACCTTCACTAAGCATGCCTAACTGAACGCCGACACTAAGCATACCGCCGAAAAGGCGATGCTTATAGGCATATTGCAGGGCTATACGCTGGTGGGTGAACAGACCTATCTGGTCGTTGAGCAACGATACGCCTACCCCATGATAGTTTTTCAGGAAATACAAAGGCATGTCCGCACCGACGTACATCGACCTCGGATTGTTCTCGAAGCCAGCGAAGCTTAGCGCGTAAGCCGCCGCAACATTAAGTTTCTGTTGCTTGCCTACCGCCCCGGCATTGAAATACGGCTCAAGATCCCAATAATGGCTGAACGCCACGTCATACTGGGCACCGGCCTTGGAGACGGCAAGCGTCAGGACTGCAAATATGATGAAAAGACGTCTTCGCACGACATTATAACGAGGGATGTACGCTTTTATTGCGCTTATGGGATAGAAATAAAAAAAATCAAGATTTAAGAGCAGGGAATTAAAAAATCAAGAAATAAGAGTTAAGAATTAAGAAAAATGCTCTTGTTATTTGCGTAATGAAATAAATAATGAGGCTTTTTTCTTAATTCTTAACTCTTAATTCTTAACTTAATCAATACTCGTCCTCGTTGAAAAGAAAATCCTCTTTAGTAGGATAGTCAGGCCATATATCCTCAATACTTTCGTACACATCGCCTTCGTCTTCTATCTCCTGTAGATTTTCCAGCACTTCCAAAGGGGCGCCTGAGCGTATTGCGTAGTCAATCAGCTCGTCCTTCGTTGCGGGCCATGGCGCATCTTCGAGTTTTGAAGCCAATTCAAGTGTCCAATACATAACCTTTAAGTTTTAAGTGTTTTTTATCGGGCACAAAAGTAATATATTTTTTCTTATTATCAAGCTTTCTGCCATGTTTTTTCTCTTACACCGTCAATAAAGTTTAATTTCCTGGCGAGAACGAACAAATAGTCTGACAGTCGGTTGACGTACTGCAATACCTCGGGGTCGAGCTTGGTCGTCTCGGCGAGGAAAAAGATACGCCTCTCGGCACGCCGGCACACCGTACGGCATACATGGGCGATAGCGGCCTCATGCGAGCCGCCAGGCAGGATGAACGCCGTCTGCTGCGGGATACCGGCCAGAATCTTGTCTATTTCGTTCTCGAGCAGCTCTACCTCGGCCGCGTCGAGCGTGTACGACGGCGCCAGCTTAGTCTGGGTCTTGTCCGTCGCAAGGTATGAGCACACGGTAAAAAGGTTGCGCTGTATACGGTAGATTACGTTCTTGTCGGGACCGTCTTTCATAAACGAGGCCAGCAAGCCGAGGTTGGCGCTCAATTCGTCAACGGTACCGTAAGCCTCTATACGTGAATTGGTCTTCTTCACTTTCACTCCGCCCACGAGGCTCGTCATGCCCTCGTCGCCGGTCTTTGTGTACACTTTTGTTATCTTCATAGTCGTAAACGGTTAAAAGTTAATCACGTAATTCTGTTTGTAACGCTTGCGGTCAAAGAACACGAGACCACAATAATAAAGGTCGAACGTTACCACTCCCTGGCGGCCTGCTACAGTATCCCGCCATAAGCGCCGCGCCCTTCCGTCGCGCCCGATGTCAAGCAGCACGGCCACGGAGCCGTCAACGGCTCCGCCGGAAAAAGCAGCGAACACATGCTCGAACCCATCGCACGGCGCAATAACTGCCATTTCGGCACCTCGCATGCACTCAAGGCTGCCGCTACAAGCCACAACAACATAATCAGCACGCCTGCAACCGGCCTTGACATAACTCCCGAGAGCCTCACCGGCTACGCCGAAAGCCACCACCCGCGACGGCCTAACGCTGTTGGCCAGGCGCAAGCAAAGCTCGCATACCTTGCGCATCTCCACGCCCATGTCTGGATACGTTGCCTTCAAGTCGGCGTAAGCGTAATATGGATAATGCTCGTTAATGACATAGCGCACCATGCGGTAAGCCCAAGGCGACTGCACGCCGAAGCCCCTGCAATGGCATATCCTGCCCAGCCATACCAACATCCGCCTTATCCTCGACATATTTACTTTATGACAATGCCGTGCCCACGGGCAGGCGCCTAAATGAAACTTATTAATGCAAATATACGAAAAGCATGCTAAACTTCAAAGAAAAACATGGAAAAACGAAACATAAATGAATATGTCAAACCTCCAGTCCGCCCTCCGACTTAAGTCTCCTGCCCGACTAAAGACGGCAAAACACAACGCGAAAGGCCGCCTTTCAACCTGTAAAAGGCCGTCTTTTAGAGCACAAAAGACGGCCTTTTGTAACGCATTGGCTACCAACATGTTACGCAAGGGGATGTTAAACGGTCGTTACAATGCTAAATAAAACGCTCCGCATACTTGCTTTTATGGCCTTTTTAGATTAACTTTGCGATAAAATTTGATAAAACACAGTAGGCTATGAAATCTTTAAGAGAATTATATAAAATAGGTAAGGGACCGTCGAGCAGCCACACCATGGGACCTCAGAAGGCGGCCAAGATGTTTCTTGAAAAACACGGCGACGCGGCATCGTTTACCGTAACGCTGTACGGCAGCCTGGCTGGCACCGGAAAAGGGCACATGACCGACGTGGCCATCAATGATGTTCTACAGCCGATAGCGCCCGTTGAGATAGTATGGCAACCGCAGGTTTTCCTGCCTTACCACCCCAACGGCATGAAATTTGAAGCCAAGGATTACGACGGTAATGTAACTGACGAATGGACAGTTTACAGCATAGGCGGAGGCGCCTTGTCTGAAGGCGAAGGCGGCAGCGGCGTACTCGACACGCCGGAAGTGTACGGAATGAACACCATGACAGAAATGATGGAATGGTGTGAGAAAACGGGACACAGCTATTGGGAATACGTTGACCAGTGCGAGGACAGCTCCATATGGGACTATCTGATGGAGGCATGGCGGGCTATGCAGGCTTCGGTAGAGCGCGGAATAAATACCGAGGGACGTCTGCCCGGCCCGCTTAACCTGGCAAGAAAGGCCCCGACATACTACGTCAAGGCGTCAGGTTACAAACAGTCGTTGCAGACCCGCGGGCTTGTTTATGCCTATGCACTGGCCGTAAGCGAGGAGAACGCGTCGGGAGGAACAATCGTAACGGCGCCTACCTGCGGCGCATGCGGAGTGTTGCCGGCCGTACTTTACCATCTGTCGAGAGGGCACAACTTCAATGACACACGCATTCTGCACGCCATGGCGACGGCAGGTCTCATAGGCAACATCGTGAAGCAGAACGCGTCAATATCCGGAGCTGACGTAGGTTGTCAAGGAGAGGTAGGCGTGGCATGCGCCATGGCCTCCGCAGCGGCGTGCCAGTTGTTCGGCGGCAGCCCGTCGCAGATAGAGTACGCGGCCGAAATGGGGCTTGAGCACCACCTCGGAATGACATGCGACCCCGTATGCGGCCTCGTCCAGATACCGTGCATAGAACGCAACGCCTTTGCCGCAACGCGAGCTCTTGACGCCAACCTCTACTCGGCATTCTCTGACGGCACGCACCGTGTGTCGTTCGACAAGGTCGTAAACGTGATGAAACAGACTGGGCACGATATTCCATCGCTATATAAGGAAACTGGCAGCGGAGGATTGGCCAAAATACTTGCCCCGAAAGGCATGCGCTGACACATATCGTCCGGCCTACCGCATGCATGGTTCAAAAATCATAGACAACCAGCATGGCGAACAAACAATACAAGACTGAAATAACACTCGAAGACGGCACTATGGCCACAGCCTTCGCTCCGACAATTGTCTCGGCAAGCAGAAGCACTGACATACCTGCATTTTACGCCGACTGGTTCTTCCATCGGCTGGATGTAGGGTATTCGACATGGCGAAACCCGTTCAACGGAGTGAAAAGCCACGTGTCTTACCAGAACACGAGATTTATCGTGTTCTGGTCTAAAAATCCTGCCCCGCTCTTGCCATACCTCAACACGCTGGAGAAGAAAGGCATAGGCTGCTACATACAATACACTCTTAACGAATATGAGACGGAAAGGCTGGAAACAGGCGTGCCGCCGACGGCACAACGCATTGAGACGTTCAAGGAGTTGTCACGTCGGCTGGGCAAAGCCGCCGTCATATGGCGTTTTGACCCGCTTGTCCTTTCTGACGATATAACCATTGACGACTTGGTGGAGAAAATCAGGCGTATCGGCTCGCAAATTCATGAATACACCGAAAAACTGGTATTCAGTTTCGCCGACATCATGTCTTACAAGAGAGTCCGCTTGAACCTCGAACGCAATAACGTCCCTTACCATGAGTGGGAAGAAAGCCAAATGGAAGAGGTAGCCGAACGTATATCAGGGCTAAACACCGACGAAGGCTGGGGGCTACAACTCGCCACATGCGGCGAAAACATTGACCTCGGAAGACACGGTATAACCCATAACCGCTGCATTGACGGCGACCTTATTGTACGGCTGGCATGGCGTGACAAGGCTCTCATGGACTTCATGGGCGTTACAATAAGCAAAGGCGGCCCCGTAGCAGGCGACATGTTTGACAATGACGCCATCGCCCTTACCGACGGTCACTTCTTTTACAGCGTACACAAGAAAGACCTGGGTCAACGAAAAGCATGTCTCTGCATGGCCGCGAAAGACATAGGGGAATACAACACATGCCCGCATATGTGCGAATATTGCTACGCAAACACAAGCAAGCAGGCAGCATTGGCCAACTGGAAAATGCATAACTACAACCCAAAAGGAGAAACTATAACCGGGAAATAATCCTGAATGACAAATACATACTCATAAGCAATAAAACAACATGACGGTCTGACGGCACAAGACATTGTAGACATCTACAGATAAGGTTGTACATCTTCTTGTCTTACTGATTCGTGGAAAGTTATAATTTAAAAGTCTTATATTTGCTAAATGACGGCCCCCATAATAGGTATCCAGCGACATCGTATCAACACCGACGGACAAGGCGTTACCACGCTTGTGGCATTTTACGGCTGCACGCTGCGTTGCAAGTATTGCATCAACCCGCAATGCTTCAGCGAAAACACGGTGTGCAGGGTCATCTCGCCCGATGAACTTTATGAAGAAGTTTCCATAGACAACCTGTATTTCATTGCAACCGGCGGCGGCATAACGTTCGGTGGCGGCGAACCTCTATTACATAATAGCTTCATACAGGAATTTTGCCGCATTGCAAAGCCCGAATGGAAAATTTCGATAGAAACATCACTCAACGCCGACACCAGTCGACTTATATCTTTGGCGCCGTTCATCAACCACTATTTTATCGACATTAAAGACTTAAACAACAACATTTACCAAGCATACACATCACATGACAACCGACAATTACTTACCAACCTCCACCTGCTTGCCGACAACATACCTCCCAAAAGAGTAACAATACGCCTTCCGCTCATCCCAGGTTATAACACTGATAATGACAGGAAAGCAAGCATGGAAAAACTTAAAGAGATGGGATTCAGGAACTTCGACATGTTCAGATACATAATAAAAAAGCATGAACCATGAAAAAAGGGAAAAGAATATGTGACACACTGAAAGCTGTTCGCCAGCTTATTAGCAAAGAAAACGGCATCGTCTACAAACCGCGTGAATGTAACTTCACAGGTGATTGCTCAGGCACATGCCCTGCGTGTGAAGCTGAAATGAAATATCTCGAACAACAACTTATTCAAAGAAAAAAGTCAGGCCTGCCCCTAAAACTAACTGGAATAGCCATAACATTATGTGCCTCTCAACCTGTATTTGCACAATACCACGACAGCACAATACATAAAAAAGATACATTACAACAAACCTATCCATTAAAGACAACTGACTTATCACAAGATTGCACAGACATAATAAAAATAAAAGGAATCATCACTTACCAAGACAATAACACTCCACTTGCGGGCACACTGATAACTTTGCTTAACCTGGACACCACAAAAACAAACCTAACAGCATTAACAAATATCAATGGGGAGTACTCAATTATAGTCCCCCGCAATTCTTTATTGGAAATAAGTTATATCGGTTGCGACAAACAAGTACTAACCGCAAAAGAACTTAAAACAAACAGCAACATCACGCTAAACGACTCACAAACTCTATTAGGAGAAATAAAAGTAATAAAGAAAACAACAGCCCCAACGCATTAGCCATCCTCTATAAGCCCATCCGGCCTATTAGGCCTATCAGGCTTACCTGATTTATTAGGCCCATTAGGCATATTTGCCCCACTGGCCTTATCAGCCCAATAAGCCCATTGGGCAAAAAAAGTATCCCCGCAAGGAAAACTCCTCGCGGGGATACTCTATTAACTTGAAAAAAGGCGGCCTCCTACTCTCC
>NZ_JACJJG010000037.1 GCF_016899855.1 Marseilla massiliensis | reverse complement strand
CGGTAGTGCATCGCCCATTCCACAAAGTTGCGTTTCTTCTGTTCCATTGTTTGATTTTTTTATGTTGACAAGCAGACGGGGTACAAGCTGGCAAGGAGATGACCATTGCCTGGTGTGCCGGCAGTTGTCGGCCGGATTGAACGTGATGTTCCTTGTATGCTTGTTTGCCTGTTACCTGTCTGCTTGAGGAATTAAAATTTAACCTCCGTACCTTCGCTTACTTTCTGCTGTCCGGCAGTTATTATCTTGTCGCCGTCGGCAAGTCCGGAGATTATCGTTACTCCGTCGGCGGTGAAGTCGCCGCATTCAACTATACGCTTTACGGCCTTTCCGCCTGCTGCCAGCCATACAAACTCGTTGTTGTTCTCGTCAATCTGTACGATGTGTGCCGGTATGATGCATGCCTGTGACTGTCCGTTGTCTTTGAGGGTTACCGTTGCCACCATGCCGGGCATTAGCTTGCGTGAGGCGTTGTCGACATTAATCTTTACGTCATACGAGCGCGACAGCGGGTCGGCCGATATCCCTTTCTCGCTCACGGTACCGCTGATGGTCTCTCCGCCGAGGGCGCTTACGGTGATATTGGCCTTCTGTCCTACGTTCACTTGCGCTATCTCGTTTTCCGGTACGGCAATTTTCACTTTCACACGGCCTACGGCCACGAGCTTGGCGATGGTAGTTCCCTCAGCCACGTTCTGTCCTTTCTCGCCCGTCTTCTTTGATATTACACCGCTGAACGGTGCGTACAAGCGGCAGTCGCGCAGCTGCTTTGCAGCCACTTGCTCTGCGGCGCGGGCGCGCTCGAGCGTGGTCTGGGCGTCAACCCATTTTATTTCGGGCAGACTACCTTTGTCGTGCAGCTCTTTCATACGGCGGTATGCATCGTCGGCTTGCGCCAAGGCAGACTTTGCCGCGTTATAGTTGTTAGTCAGTTGTTCGGCGTCGAGCGTGGCTATGAGTTGTCCCTTGGCCACGCGGTCGCCCTCGTCAACGTTCATTGTCCTTATCGTTCCGGGCACAGCGAAGCTCAGCAGCGTGCCGTTTTCTTCCTCTACCGTGCCCGAGAAACGGCTTGTGTTTTCTCCGTTGACGGTCTTTACCTGTGTTACTTCCACCTTTACAGTTTTAGGTTGGTTGTTCTGGTTGTCTTCTTTCTTACCGCATGCGGTCAGCAATGTAGCTGCCAGCAACATCGGAATAAGGTGATAGTTTCTCATCTTGATATTGTTTTTTTAATTTCACAGTGCAAAATTAGGGTGTTTTTGACCTCTTTTTCTCTTCTGGATGTCTGCGTAAATGTCCTATTTTAGAATAGAATGAATTTTAGGACATAACTATTCACTTATGGATAATCTTTCTGTTGCCAATGTAAAAACTGCCGTATGTATTTTGACTGTTTTCCTGTTTTATTGCCGTTGTTGACAACTTGAATTACGGCATTCGGTGTTCTGTTCTCCATATATATAATAAGGTATAAGGCAAATGTGCCGTGTTTATCGCTGTTATGCAGCTATAAGCGTTGTAAAAGACCGTCAATCGCAACGCAAAAGGCCGTCTTTTGCAAGCTAAAAGGCCATCTTTTACATTGTAAAAGGTGGCCTTTTGTAACGCATTGAATGTCAATGCGATACGGCGTAGATGGCCAAAGGCTTTACCGGAAACCCGTTGTGGACAGTCGGGAGACGGTCGGGCGCATGACGGTTCTTGCCCGTCGGCATTACGGAACGAACTGTTTTTTATTCTTAAAAAAGGACTTTCAGAGTATTTCTAATTACTTTTGGATAACCGTAATGTCGCAGAAAATGATTTTCTTTGCATCCAAAAAGGATTATGGATGTAAAAATCGGAAATCTTGAGAACCCTGAGATCAGGCAAAAGCTGAAATACACTGACGGTAAGATAGCCTTGATTGACGAACTGACCGAAGTCAATCCACGTAACGCCTTGCAGTTCGACGGAGTGTACGTGTTGCTCTGTCTTGGCGGTAAATATACGTTCGAGATTAACGGGAAACAGTATGTAGGGCATAAGAACGACGCTGTGATATGCTCTCCGGAGTCGATATTGAGCAACGTGCTGCTAAGCCCTGACTTCAGGTTTCGCTGCGTGTTTATTTCCACCGAGTATGCCGAAAAGACGCTGCCCCTGCCCGCCCAAGGGTGGAATTACAGGCTTTTCATCGAGCACAACGCCTTGATTTCACTTCTGGACAGCGAGACTGAGGGCTTCTGCCGATATTTCGATTTGTTGAAAGCCAAGTTTTCCGATAGCACAAACGTGTTCCGCGACAAGATTCTTGACGCCCTTGTTCTGGCCTTTGTTTACGACTTCGGCAACGTGCTCGGCCGTATCGCCGGCCTTCGCCCGCGCCCGATGTCGTCGGCGGAGAACATCTTTGACAGGTTTATAAGCTTACTGGCACAGTCGTATCCGAAGCGCCGCGACGTGGCGTATTATGCCGACAGGCTGAACATAACGCCTAAATACCTGACCGTTGTGTGCAAGAAGACGGGCGGAAAGACGGCCTCTAAAATCATTGACGCCTACGTGACGAAGGACATTGAGCGCCTGCTGAAAAGCACGAGGAAGAGCGTCAAGGAGATATCCAATGAGCTGGAGTTTCCCAACACGTCGTTCTTCGGGCGCTACGTAAAGAAGAACCTCGGCTGTGCGCCAAACGAGTTCCGGCGCAGGCAAGTCCCGGGCCATTCTTGATTCATAATTGAGCTGGTGGGCTATTCTTGACTCTTAAATCTTCATTCTTGATTGGAACAAGGTTCATGCATAATTCATGACTGGGTCGCAAGGCGTGTGATGGGGCCGTGTTCATGGCCTTTCTTACGGCCATAGACAATTATATTCATTTCATTGGGCAACAAAACAGCAGTTTTTTATTAACTTTGCACGTCGCAGCTCAATTATGGATTATGCATTGTGGATTATGAGTAGTTATATAGATGTTTTGTTGCCTGTGCCGCTTGACGCCCTTTTCACTTACTCCGTTCCGCCGTCGCTGCAGGGCAGTGTGGAGCGTGGCAGGCGTGTGCTTGTGCCTTTCGGCCGCAACAAGACTTGCGTAGGATTGGTCATGAAAGCGCATGACACAAAGCCTGAGTTTGACGTCAAGGACATAAAACTCGTGCTTGACGACTCACGTATCGTGACCGACATCCAGCTGAAGTTATGGCATTGGCTCTCGGATTACTACATGTCGGCGCCCGGCGACGTGCTGCAGGCTGCGCTGCCAGGAGGACTTAAGGCCGTGGACGCGTACAGGCCGAAGACCGAACAGTGCCTTGCGCTCGCCCCGGAGCTGCGTTCCGAGCGTGGCATGCATGTCGCCCTTGACATGCTGAAGCGCGCCGACAGGCAGTATAAGGCTTTCGCGTGTTTCCTTTCCATGACCCGTTGGGATACCATCGAGGGCGCAACCACGCACGAACCGGTGGTTGAGGTTACGCGCGACGAACTGATGAACTCGGCCCACTGTACGTCGGCTACGCTTAAGAACCTTGTCGACCGTAAGCTTCTTGTGCCCTATGAGCGTGAGGTCGGGCGCCTGAACCATGGCGGCGAGCCGCACCTTGAGAACATAAAGCCCCTGAACGAGGCGCAGCAGGAGGCCTACAATAAAATCATGTTCTCGTTCCTTAAGAAGAACGTGGTGCTTCTTCACGGCGTAACGTCAAGCGGAAAAACCGAGATATACATACACCTCATACGCCAGGCGCTCGAAAAAAAACAGCAGGTTCTTTACCTACTGCCCGAAATAGCGCTGACAGTGCAGATCCGTCAGAGGCTCCAGCGCGTGTTCGGCGACCGCCTCGGCATATACCATTCAAAGTATTCCGACGCCGAAAGGGTTGAGATATGGCGCAAGCAGATGTCGCCTAATCCGTATGAAGTAATCCTCGGCGCGCGCTCGGCAGTGCTCCTTCCGTTCACCCGTCTTGGTCTTGTCATCATCGACGAGGAGCACGAGACATCGTTCAAACAGCAGGACCCGGCGCCCCGTTACCATGCCCGCTCGGCGGCAATAATGCTCGCCGCGATGACTGGAGCCAAGACCTTGCTCGGCTCGGCAACGCCATCTCTCGAGAGCTGGAACAACGCCCGTACGGGCAAGTACGGCTACGTGCGCCTTGACAAGCGGTATAACGATATACAAATGCCCGAAATCACGGTTGTAGACATCAAGGATTTGCAGCGCCGCAAGATGATGAACGGCCCCTTTTCGCCGCTTCTCCTTTCGTGCATACGCCGTGCGCTGGACAACGGCGAGCAGGCAATCCTGTTCCAGAACCGCCGCGGATTCGCCCCGATGATTGAGTGTCGCGAGTGCGGATGGACGCCAAGGTGCGAGTCGTGCGACGTCTCGCTTACTTACCATAAGGCTCTCGGGCAGCTCACTTGCCACTATTGCGGCCGCACGTATGCCGTGCCCGAAGTGTGCCCGTGCTGCGGAAGCCGTGACCTCAGGGGGCGTGGCTACGGTACGGAGAAGGTGGAGGACAAGGTGATGGAGCTGTTTCCGGAAGCGCGTGTGGCGCGTATGGACCTCGACACGACGCGCACCCGCAATGCCTATGAGCGCCTGATAAACGACTTTTCTGCACACCGCACCGACATTCTCATCGGCACGCAGATGGTAAGCAAGGGCTTGGATTTCGACCGTGTGTCGGTTGTGGGCATACTGAATGCCGACTCCATGCTTAATTATCCTGACTTCCGGGCCTACGAGCACGCCTTCATGATGATGGCGCAGGTGGCCGGGCGTGCCGGCAGAAAAGGCAAACGGGGCCTCGTTATACTACAGACCAAAAGCCCGGAGCTGCCTGTCATCACGCAGGTAGTGCATAATGACGTTGACGGTTTTTACTCCGACCTGCTCGAGGAACGGCAACTGTTCCATTATCCGCCGTTCTTCCATATCGTGAACGTCTATCTCCGGCATAAGGAGAACGCGGTTGTAAGCACGGCGGCTGACGCCATGGGGGCTCTGCTTCGCTCGTGGTTCGGCGGCAGGGTGCTTGGCCCGGACAAGCCGTCGGTAGCAAAAGTCAAGGCGATGAATATCCGTAAGATTGTCTTGAAGCTTGAGAACGGCATTGACAGGGACAAGGTACGAGTGTACTTAGGTAAGGGCAAGGAGGCCATTTTGCGTGACCAAAGGTTCAGGTCGGTTCAGGTTTATTTTGACGTTGACCCATTGTAGGTATTGGCCTGGTTTATAATCAATTTGCAATTAACCGTCAATCGCGTTCCAATTGACTATCTTTTATACGGCGAAAGGCCGTCTTTTACAGGATAAAAGACGGCCTTTCGCAATCATTGTCATGCCGAACTCCATGTACGCTTATCGTTTCCGGCCGTTATTCCTGTCGGTTATCGTACCGTCGTCGGCTATGATGAGGCGGCCGTCAGGTATGTCCTCGGCCGTCAATTCGCGTATTCTGTTGATTACAACACCCGTCGTATCTCGTCTCGGGCCAATGCCCCGACGTTGTATGAACGGATGTATCTGTCCGGTGATGAAGTGTCCCTGGCGGTCGATTCGTGCCTCGATTACCGGAGCGTAGCCCGATACGCCGGCCACGCTGATACCGAACGGTGTGCAGAAGTTGCCCAGGCTGTATGCTATAAGGCGGTCACGGTAAAGCTCTACGCAGCGCACTACGTGTGGCCCGTGCCCGAAAACGATGTCTGCCCCGTGGTCTATGCAAAGGTGGGCGAACTCGCGTAACGACCCACGGTCTTCCCCGATGTACTCCTCATGGCCGTATGGCAGGTGGCTGTATGCCGTGCCCTCGCCTCCGCCATGGAACGAAACGATGATTATGTCGGCCATGGCGCGCAGCGTGTCGAGTATTTCCGTCACTTCGTCAGGGCGTTTGTGGCTTATGGTAAAGGCGTTATGTCCGAAGGCGCAGAGGCCGAACTTTACTCCTCTGCGCTCTATTATGGCCCATTTACGACGGCCGCGCAGTCCGGCGTAGGCTATGTCTTGCCCGTCGAGCGCATGCTCGGTGGAGCGCACTCCGTCCCATCCGAAGTCGAGCGAATGGTTGTTGGCCATGCAAAGGAAGTCGAACCCCGCCTCGCCGAGCCGTGCGGCGTATTCCACCGGAGTGCGGAAAGCGTAGTTGTATTCATGCAACGTCTTCTTAGTATGGCATGTCGTGTCGCACAGAGTGCCTTCAAGGTTTCCCGCGGCGATGTCCGCGCGGCGCAGTACTTGTGCCGCGTCGGCAAACAATAGGCGTCCTTCGTCGGCGGGGAGAACGCTGTCAGGATAAGTGGTTCCCATCATAATGTCGCCGGCCATGGCAATGGTGTATGTGCTGTCGGCGGGCAGTGGGGCGGATGGCGGCATGGTGTCAGCGGCCGCTACGGTGTATTCCGTTGTGGCTTGCGGTGCCTTTGCTCCGCTGTCGGGCTTGCATGCGGCGGCAATGCAGCACGCTGCGGTGATGAGTATGGTATGCTTTGTTGTCACGGTATGCGGTAAAACAAACAGCCAAGAACTGCCGTCGTGGCTTAGATGGCCATGTTGCGGTGTCCTTGGCTGTGGTATGTCGTTATGCTTGGGGCTGTTTATTGCAGTACGCGGCGCGCCCCTACGTAGCGCCGTGAGTAGTATCTTTCTTTCGAGTTGCTGACCCTTACGCCCGTTGTACTGGCGTGTATGAAGTTGAACGAGCCGCTGATGGGGTCGACGTCTACCACGATTCCAACGTGTCCTATGGGGCCGCGGGTACTTGAACCGGTGAAGAATACCAGGTCGCCCGTGCGCAGTTCGTCTTTGCTTACGGCCTCGCCCTGGGTGTATTGCGCACGCGACGAGCGGTTAAGTTCTATGCCCATGTTCTTGAATACGTAGCTGGTGAAGCCGGAACAGTCGAAAGCGTTGGGTCCTGACATTCCTCTGCGGTAGCGCGCCCCAAGGTGGGAGAACGCCTCGTCGAGCATATCGTCGATTTGTGAGAACTGCATGTCCTCGCCGTAATCTTCGTTATCGTATATGAAGTCGTAATTGTCTATCTCCTCGTAGTTCTCCTTGTTGTCGTTGTCAGGCTCGTTGTCGGCCATCGCCGGGGTGCCCGCAGTAAAGAGCAACAGTGCCGCTACGAATATTTTAAGGTGTTTCATGCTTTGTCGTCAGGTCTGTTTATTTAGTATAAATGAAAGGGTTTTGTAAAAAACGATTGCGAAGTTAACAAAAAACGGCGTGAAAAACAAGTGTGTTTACATCTTTTTTGGCATGCAAAAAGTGTGCCAGCATGCCTGTGTAATACATGTTATCTGCTGTTATATAGTGATTTACGGCAATATGCCTGAAATAAAACTTCAACCCGTTGCGTTTACATTCTTTAAGAAACAAGTGTTTCCTTTTTTAGCATAATGTTGGCGTTATGCATGTGCGCGGGGTTTGCCGTTGACATAAAAATGGCGCCGGCAACTACACACAAGTTGTCGGCGCCGTGTTATTGAGAGGTATGTATTTATTTAGCCTCGGTGAAATAATAAGTCAAGCCCATTGTCTCGGTCTCTCCGTCGTAGCTTTCCGTATAGCTCTCTGTTATCTGCATGTTGTTGCCGTCGAACTCAACGAGCACCCTGCCGTCGGGGTCGTCAAGGTTGTTGTACCATGAGTAGATCAGGTAGCCCTGAGCCTCGTTCTCCCATTTCCATGTAGACACGGCAAGCTCCTGCCCCGTATAATACACTACGTAGGTGCCGGTCTTGGTGAAGACTACCTCCTCGGGCCATGCGGGCATGATGTCTTCTATCTCGTCGTAGTCGCTTTCGTCATAGTCGGGGTCGTTCTTCTGGGCTAACTCGCGCAGCTTCTCGAGCAGTTCCTCGGGGCTGTTGCCTTTCACGTCGATAACCCTCTTGCCGTTATAGTCAAAGAAGAGGCGCGCGGCAGCCATGTCCCACGTGCGGCACAGCATGTTGGACTTCTGGCTGTTGAGGTCGGCGTTCTGCCTTGTGGCCTCGATGGTTACGGTCTGTCCGCCGTCGGGCGTTACCTCGAGAGTGTAAGAGTTGCCTGTCCCGTCTTGTGTTACTTTAACCGTTCCGAAGCCTTCAAGGATGTACGTGCCGTCTGCCCCTACGGTGTATTTTCCGTAAAGGATGGGCGAGTAATATGCCCTTGTAGCCTGTGTGGCGGCCGTGTTGGCGAATATTGACGGCCTTTTGGCCATTGCCGCCATGCCGCGCGCAGCCTGTGTTGCCTCTTTTGCGGCAGCCGCCGGCGCCGGGGTGACGCCCGACATGGTTACGAGATAGTTGCCGCTTTCGGTAAACTCGATTGACTCGTAGGGGCTTGAGCCGTCGCTGATTTCATATTTTGCGGCTGAGGCCTCGTATGCCGGCGGGTCGAATTTGCCTCCGCCGTCATTGTCGTCGTCATCGCTGCACGACACAAGGGATACTGAACATACGCACATGGCAATGATTGCAAACAGCAACTTGCCGATGTTGTAATCAAATAACTTCTTCATTTTCATGTTCGCTAATGTTTGTGTTAATATTGTATATGGTTGGTTTGTCCGTCATTGGGTACCGCTGCAAAGATACGTATTTTGCCGTTTGCGTGAAAACGGGGTTCAGCCTGATTGTGGATATTGTGCCGGTGACGGTGCTTAACAGGTATTAAAAAATGCTTGTTCGGCTCATTTTATTTTTTCAGTGGCGGTATGCCGGCGGTAGCGTTGCCGTAGGACGCCGTTTTGACGTTTTTCCGTTAAAATGCCGTCTACGCTTACATATTGATTTTTCGTGGCGCGTCTGTATTGCGTTATTTGGAAAAATAAATCTTTTGGCGGAGAATATCGCAGTTTTACGTGTGCATGTCTATGCCGTTGTAAGCCAACGATTTATGCCTCTGCGGCGGCTTTGTGTGCATCAGTAGGCCCTGTTTTCTTGTGCGGAATGCGGCCTTTTGGAGTGTAAAAGGCCATCTTTTGCGCTACCGAAGACGGTCTTCGGTAACAGCGAAGGCCGTCTTTTCGCATGGCAAAAGTGCGCGAATGTATGGTCTGATACCGTGTTTTGAGGTTTTCCGGGCTGTTTTTCATTGCGTGGATGACGGCTGCCGGTACTCCGTTTTTTCTGGTTGCTTGGTTTTTACGTACATTTCTGGAGTGACAAAAAGTAACTTGGCGTGAAGCCTTAATTTTGAAGAAAATTTGTTGTAAATGCTTGATATTATATAAATTAGGTGTATTTGTCGATGTAATTTCATTGAAAAACAATCGTCAACGTTTACTAACAACGCAGCAACTCCATTGAAACATGGCCGCCGTAATTTTGCAGCGGAAAATTGATTAGGATAGTTTTTATGATGGTAAAAAGTAGTATTAAGAGATTTTTTAGTGCCACGGTGTTGGCGTCGGCCCTCATTATGCCGGTATTCGGGGCGGGCGTCAATGACGTGGAGGTGGACGTTAAGGGCAGCATTAAGGACCAGAAGTCTAAAGAGCCGCTTATCGGCGCTACGGTGCACGTTATCGGCAGCGACATCGCTACCGTGAGTGACGTGGACGGAAACTTTCAACTCTCGGGACTGAGAGATGGCATCTATGACATTGAAATAAAGTACGTGGGATACAAGACAGCCGTAAAGCGGCAGGTTAAGATAGAGGACAACAAGGTGACCACGCTCGACTTCGAGCTTGAGACGGACAACCGCCAGCTGGCGGACGTAGAGGTTGTGGCCAAGGCCAACCGTGAGTCGGAGAACGTTACGATGATGGAGCAGAAGCGGTCAATCGTAGCCGTGCAGACCATCGGCGCGCAGGAGCTCTCACGCAAGGGCGTAAGCGACGCGCAGGCGGCCGTGACAAAAATATCCGGAATATCCAAGCAGGAAGGCGTCAAGAACGTATTTGTGCGCGGACTGGGCGACCGCTACAACATCACCACGCTAAACCGCTATCCCATTCCGTCGGAAGACCCCGAGTACAAGAACATCGCGCTCGACATATTCTCTACCGACATAATACAGTCGGTAGACGTCAACAAGGCCTTCTACAGCGGCACTCCGGCCGACGTTGCGGGCGCCGACATCAACATAACGTCGAAAGAACTGACCGGCGCCGGCAAGTTCAACATAAGCGTTTCGGGAGGTTTCAACACGCAGACCCTCTCGTCCGACTTCCAGAGACTGGACGGTGTAAACGCCTTCGGATTTGCCAACAGGACGCAGCCGGGCGAGAATCTTGACACATATAACTTCCGTAACTCGCTCGACCCGAGCCGGCAGAACCTGCAGATAAACCAGAGTTACACACTGTCGGGCGGCAAGCGCTTCATGATAGGCGACAATCCGCTGTCGTTCTTCATCGTTGCCAGCCACAACAAGAACTACACGCATTATGAAGAGGAGGTGCGCAACACTACAACTTCAGGCACCATCTCGCAGGACATGAACGGCGACATATCCAAGGTGGAGACAAGCCAGTTGGCCATGGCAAACCTCGAATACAGGCACAACCGTAAGCACAGGCTGGCTTATAACTTCATGCTTGTACACGCAACCAACGAGTCCGTGGGCGACTATCTCGGCATGGACAACGACTATCAGTCGTCAGACACTTACGAAGGGTTCATGCGCCGCCAGCAGACCAACGACAACATGCTCATCGTGAACCAGCTCGACACCAAGTGGCAACTCAGCAAGCTGTTTGACCTCGACGCCGGACTGTCGTACAATATCATAAAAGGCTATGAACCAGACCGCCGTATCAACAACCTCGTAAAGACCGACGAAGGCTACGTTCCCATGCGTGGCACAGGAATACAGCAGCGCTATTTCTCCGAGCTTGACGGCAAAGACCTCAACGCACGGGTGGCTCTCACGTATAAACTCAAGGACAGATTCGATCATAACTCAAACGTAAGGATCGGCTATATGGGCCGCTTCGTCGACGACGGGTTTGAAGCCGTTGAGTATGACATGTCCGCCGTGGCGCGCACTCCTTTCGATATGTCAGCCATCAGCTTTGATGACTACTTCAACCAGGACAACTTTGCCGCCGGGGACTTCCTACTTGACCGCCAGAATGACATGTATTCTGTCAAGAAGAACATACATTCAGCCTACGCGGAGGCCACTTACCAGTTTACGTCTAAGTTCATAGCCAACCTCGGCCTGAAGTATGACAACGTTGACATGACGGTAGACTATAACGTGAACAAGGGCGGAAGCAAAGGCAGCCAGGATATAAAGAAGTCGTACTTCCTGCCAACGCTTAACCTGCGTTACAACCTCAACGAACGCCATGCGTTACGTCTGGCAGCCAGCAAGACGTACACACTGCCGCAATCGAAGGAAATATCGCCCTTCCGTTACGTCAGCGTGAGCTTCAACAGCCAGGGTAATCCCGACCTGAAACCGTCGGACAACTACAATGTCGACCTGAAGTGGGACTGGTACATATCGCCCTCCGAGCTGTTCTCGGTCACCGCTTTCTACAAGTATATCAAGCGCCCGATATCCAGGATCGAGATTGCCAGCGCCGGAGGTTTCCTCTCTTACCAGAACATCTCCGACCATGCTACGGTTGCCGGAGTTGAGATGGAGCTGAAGAAGCATATCTTCTCACGTGCCCTTGAGGACAACGGCATGAGCCGTCTGACCCTCGGCGTAAACGGAGCGTACACATATACTTGTGCAAAAGTGCCCCTCGCAACCGACCCTTCGGGTTCGCAGCTTGAGGGAGCGGCACCCTGGATAGTCAACGCCGACCTCACTTACCTGCTCAGGAAAGGCTCCAATACGTTTACCGGAGCGTTGGTGTTCAACTATTTCAGCGACCGCCTATACACCATTGGTACCCAAGGATACCAGGATATAATGGAAAACGGCATTCCGACGCTTGACTTCATCGCTTCTGCACGACTCGGAAAGCACTTCTCAATCAACCTGAAGGCACGCAACCTGCTCAATTCTGCCCACCAGCTTACGCGTAAGGGCAACGAAACCAACGAGGATGTAGTGCTCAGCAAGTACAAGAAGGGCATGGACTTAAGTCTCGGACTGTCGTACAACTTATAAGAGTATTAAGGTGTAACATCATATAAGGTAAAAAGAAAAGATACAGAAAACCAAATCAAACTAATTTATTTAGCAACATGAAAAAGTTATTTCTGACAGCAATGGCATTCGTAGCCATGATGAGCGCGATGAGTTTTACTTCATGCAGCGACGACGACACTAACGACAACGGTGGCGGAGGAGGTGGTGGCTCAACCACTGGAGGTGTCGAACTGAACGGCGCCATCGAGGGAACCGTTACTCTTGAAGCCGACAAAGAATACCGTCTTACGGGTGCGGTGACAGTTCCTGACGGAGCTACACTCAACATTCCGGCCGGCACAACAATCAGGGCTACGCAGGGTTTCTCAAGCTATATCTTGGTAGAACGTGGCGGAACAATAAACGCTGAAGGTACAGCCGACAAACCGATCGTGTTCACCGCTGATACCGATAATGCCACTGCGGGCTATTGGGGAGGACTGATAATCAACGGTAATGCGCCTATCACCGGTGGTGGAGAAGGCGTTACCGAGATAGATAATAACGTTTCTTACGGTGGAAACGACGCAAACGACAACAGCGGAGTGATAAGATACGTGGAACTTTGGTACACCGGAGCGCGCAGCTCAGCTGATATCGAGCACAACGGACTGACACTTAACGGCGTAGGAAACGGAACCACAATCGAGAATGTCTATATCGCAGAGGGCGCTGACGACGGAATTGAGTTCTTCGGTGGTACGGTTAATGTTTCAAATCTGCTCGTAGTCAACTGCGATGACGACTGCTTTGATTTCACTCAGGGCTATTCAGGCACGCTGACCAACTGCTACGGCATTTGGGAAGACGGCTTCACAAGCACCGAGGAAGACCCGCGCGGCGTTGAGGCTGACGGTAATCTTGACGGGGACATGCCCGACGGAGCGCCCCAGGCAGACTTTACAATCAATGGCATGACTATCGTTAACAACTCTTCAACGCAGTCAATGCAGGACGCAATCAAGGTTCGCCGCGGCGCGACAGCACACATAACAGATGCCGTTGTGTATGGCTCAGGCCAGATAGAGAACCTTATTGACCTGACCGACGGCAAGGGCGGAGCAGGCAGCAGTACGGATATGAGCGTAAGCAATAACGCTTACTACATTTCTGACGCTACCATAAACGATGGCGGAACCACTTATTCAGGAGTGAATGTCGAGACAGGCAACGACGGTGCTGACGTTTCGGCGTTGAACTGGACGGGATATGAATTCCCCCAATTGAACAACACCACGGTTGCAGCAGCTGGCGACCTGCCGCTTGAAATCAGCTCACCGATAGCTTTGGAGGCTGGACAAGAGTATTTCATCAACGGCTCTGTACATGTGAAAGAGGGCGGAGTGCTGCTTATTCCTGCCGGCATGACAATCAAGGCAAGGGAAGGTTTCTCAAACTTCATTCTCGTTGAGCGCGGCGGAAAGATTTACGCTACGGGTAGGGAAGACGCTCCCATCACTTTCACGGCCGACGCAAGCAATGCAACAGCTGGTTACTGGGGCGGTATCATAATCAACGGAAATGCCGTTATATCAGGTCCTTCGGGTAGTGTGAACGAGGGTGTGACAGAGATTGACAACAACGTTCCCTACGGTGGCGACCAGAACAACGACAACTCAGGTGTTCTCACTTACGTAAGTATCCTCTACTCGGGCGCCCGCTCAAGTGCCGACATCGAGCACAACGGACTTACCCTTAACGGCGTAGGCGCAGGAACAACCATCGAGAACATTTACATTGCCGAGGGCGCAGATGACGGTATAGAGTTCTTCGGAGGCTCTGTGAACGTAAGCAACCTGCTTGTTGTCAATTGCGATGATGACTGCTTCGACTTCACCCAGGGTTATTCAGGTACGCTGACCAACTGCTACGGACGTTGGGAGGCTGGCTTCACGAGCACCGAGTCAGACCCGCGCGGCGTTGAGGCTGACGGCAACCTTGACGGCGAAGGCAGCACGGCTCACTCTCCGCAGTCAGACTTTACAATAGAGAACATGACAATAGAGAATCTCTCAAGCTATCCGATGCAGGACGCAATCAAGGTTCGTCGCCTCGCTAAGGCAACAATCAACAATGCCCTCGTAATCGGTTCGGGCGAGATACAGGAGCTTGTCGACCTTACCGACGGCCTGGATGACGCTGACCCGACAAGCGTAATCAACGTCACCAACGGTGCGACCAACGTAGGCGCCCTGACCAACAGCGGTAATCCCGAAGGCGCAACGGTTAACATTGCCGACGGTAACACTGGTTGCGAGACCGACATTTTCGGATGGACTGGATACACTCTTTAAATTAAGAATTAAGAGTTAAGAATTAAGAAAACAATTCTCTCTGAATTTAAGACAAAGAGCTAATATTTAAGAGAATGTGCCTTGTTGGAATAATAACCAGCAAGGCACATTCTCTTAACTATTAGCTCTTAATTCTTAACTATCCAAGTACCACTTTGAGTACTCAACATAATGCGCGGCAAAGCTCTCCGCCTGGTCAGGTCTGGTTTTCTTCAAGAACTTCGCAGGCACTCCTCCCCATATCTCGTGAGGGCCAATCTTCGTGCCCTGGAGCACCAGCGCGCCTGCCGCCACGATGGCTCCTTCGCCTATGTCGGCGTTGTCGAGCACCGTCGCGCCCATGCCTATGAGCGCGCCACGGCGTATCGTGCAGGCATGCACCGTGGCGTTATGGCCTACGGTTACGTCGTCTTCCATCACGACGGGGCCAGTAGTGTTTGTCACGTGTACGCAGGCGCCGTCCTGGATGTTCACCCTGTTGCCCATCGTTATCGGCGCAACGTCGCCACGCACCACTGCGTTGAACCATACTGAGCACTCGTCGCCCATCATGACTTCGCCCACTATTGCCGCCGTTTCACTGAAATAGCAGTCCTTGCCCCACTTCGGCGCAAGGCCCTTTACTGTCTTTATCAATGCCATGTCAATATGTTTTAATATCTGTTTAACGGTTGCAAAGTTAATCATTTGCCGCCAAACGTGAATCGTGCGGGCATGTAAATCGTAGCTTGCGGTATTCCTTCCGTCGGCGTATTTTCACGTTTCGGTATGTTTTTGTTTGTTTGTTCGGGTTAAAAACACTTACTTTGCACCACGGTTGAAATACGGACGAGACACTATGAAGTTCTGGTTTGACACATTAAGGAGCCGCCTGCTGCTCACGTTGGTTACCTATGCGCTGTACCTGTTGCTGTACATTGCTACCGACAGCGTGGCCCGCGACTATTACCTCGGCGGCGGTTATTCGGCTTGGGGATACGTGATAGACATCGTGACGACGCTCGTCATGATATTCCTTTTCGTCCAACTGTCAATCTTCTACAGCCGTGCCGTTCACCAACGGCTGGTCTCCACGACCCATCCTTACGGCGGACTGATGGCGTATTCGGTGACACTGTTGTTGCTCAACAACCTCGTGGCATACGTCCTCGCGCGGCTTACGGGCTATCTGTTCTTCATTGACGGCCTGCCGTTCCTGCAGGTGCAGCACATCTACGTGTACGCTACGATGGCGGCGTTCATCTCCGGCACGTACACCAGCGCCTACTACCTGCACCAGTACATGATTGATGCCGACGAGAAGAAGCGCCTCGAGACCGTTGCCATGCAGGAGAAGATGAACGCCCTAAAGCAGCAGATTGACCCGCACTTCATGTTCAACAACTTCAGCATACTGTCCGAACTGATTGTAGAGGACGGGCGGCTGGCGGTGAAGTTTCTCGACAACCTGTCGAAGGTTTACCGCTACGTGATAGGCAACCACGACAAGGACACAGTGGCTCTGTCGGCCGAGCTGGCTTTCCTCGACTCCTACATGTACCTCATGAGCATGCGTTACGAGGATGCGGTGATAGTCTCCGTGTCGGGCGAGTTGCGCAATTCTCCAGGCCGCATACCGCCCGTCAGCCTACAGCTGCTCGTTGAGAACGCCTTGAAGCACAACCGGTTCTCCGCCACACAGCCGTTGCTTGTGCGCCTGTCGGTGGTCGACGGCTGTGTGGTAGTAAGCAATACGATGCACCCGCTGGCCTCGCCGCCGGTGTCAACGGGCGTCGGCCTGAGCAACATTACCGCCCGCTACGCCCTGTTGTGCAACCGTAAGCCGAGAGTGTCCAAGGCCGACGGCGTGTTCACCGTCTACCTTCCTATAATCACGGACGCGCCGCATGAGTGACAGCCTTTGCCTTGGCAATACTTTAATGATATCATATATAGCTTGTAAAACCGGCCGCCTGTGCCCAAACCGTGCCTTTGCATGTACGGAGAGCGCACGGGCGGCAATCTTACCGACAATGAACGTACTTATCATAGAGGACGAAAAGCGCAACTTCAACCGCCTGAGGCGATTGTTGCAGGAGATAGACTACACCATAAACGTTGACGGACCGACGGCCAGCGTTGACGAGACGGCGGACTATCTGTCGTCACACACGCCCGACCTGATACTCGCCGACATACGGCTTACCGACGGCTTGAGTTTCGATACGCTCGAACGGACAGATGTTCAGTCGCCCGTAATCTTCATCACGGCGTATGACGAGTATGCCATACGCGCCTTCAAGTATAACGGCATTGACTATCTGCTGAAGCCCGTCGACCCCGACGAGCTGGCCGCCGTCGATAAGGCGCGCCGTATGAGGCGACAGGCTACCGAGGACAACATGCGCCAGCTTATCGAACAGATGCGGCGGGGCGGCTACCGGTGGCGCGAGCGCTTCCTTGTTGCCGGGCGGCGTTATTATAGGGCGCGTTTTAGTCTGTCCGGGCGTGTGTTTTCACGTGTTGTTTTTTACTTGCTTGCCTGCGTATAGTGTTGTTTCAGAACTTCAGGTTTAGCCCGAGCATTACCTCGCGGCCACGTAGCGGCACGCCTGTGTAGGCGTAGTTTGCGCCGTCGAAGCGTGACTCTTCGTAGCGCCGGCGGTCAAGCAGGTTGACGGCGGTGAGCATTACGGCTACGGTTTTGGTTATGTCGTAGCGTGCCCCGGCGTTTACGAAGATGTTGGTTGAGTACTGTCCGTGGCTTATCTCGAACGTAGCCTGCGACATGTCGGCGCGTATCTGCAGGCCGGCGATGGGGTAGAGCGTCGCGCCTAACGTGTAGTAGATGTTCTTGAGCACGTTGCTGCCCTGCGAGAAAGCGTCCGGACGCTTCCACGTCACGTTGCCTGCGGCCGTCAGCCGGGCGCTTAGCCAGCGCAGTTTGTTCCAGTTCAGAGCGACGTCGGCACTTGCCGCGCTGTACCGAATGTAGTCCTCAGTGCCGTTCTGCGAGGCCAGCTCTTTGTTGTACGAGTAGCTTACCGAGCCTTTCAGGCTGATTTCCGGCGTGCGCCAGATTTTCTTCATATTGCCCACCACGCTCCATGACGTGTGCCGGTTGTCGCGCCATACGGGACTGATTACGGTCATGCCGCCGGTGTACAGATAGCTCCAGTAGCGCTCCCGCTTTATCTGCTGCCATCCGGCATATATGTTCCACGACAGCATCGACGCCGTGTTGAGCCATGCGAGGCTGGCCGATACCGTGGCGGTGCGGCTTGTCTGCAGGCTATCGGTGCCCACGGTGTACGTGCGGTAGTTGTTTATGATTATACCGTTGAACGGCGTAGCCTGAGTGTCGGCGCCCTTTATAAGGCCTACTGTGAGGTCGGCCGTCAGCAGTGTGCTTATGGTGAAGTCGGCGTCTACCAGCGGCGAGAACATCACTTTGCGCCTCTTGGCCCTCCCGCCGCCGTATTCGTAGCTGATGTATTCTACCGGAAGGTTGACGTTAATGTCGACATCGCCAAGCATAATCTCGTAGACTGGCTCTATCGTATGCAGCCAATAGCTGCCCCGTTGTTTGCCTTCGAGATAGCTTGCGGCGGTATTGTTGTGCTTGTATTCAAGTATATAGCCTAACATCAGGCTGCCGAGCGGCACGCTGAAGCTCGTCCCTATGCGGTTGCGTGTTATCATGCTGGCCGCCGAGTAATGCACGGGCGAGGCCATTGGGCCTGCCTCTTGGCCTGGCAAACCGCCCTGCACGCTTGCACGCTCATAGCTTGTCTGCCTGTAAAACCTTGTCAGCGACGATATTTCAAACAGTCTCGGGCCTGTGTTAAGCGTGGCGTTGAGCACGTTCTGGACGTAGTACGTCCGTCGGTTGACGTCCTCTTCTATCGGTCCGAGGTTACTCCCGTTGCGGTTAAGGGCGTCGCCGTGGCTGAGCATGGCCGACACTTCGTCGTTGATGAACCATCTGCGGGAGTTCAGTTCGTAGCGTAACTGACCCTTTACAAGGTCCTGCTTGTCGCGTATCTTGTTGTTTTCGTAAATGCTAACGGTGTCTTGACGGGTGACGTAACGGTTGAAGGTGCTGTCACGTTTCAGCGAGTTGTCGCGCCACCAGGTTACGTTCAGGCGGAGCGTCTGCTCCTTAGTGAAGGCGTGCAGGTAGTTAAGCGCGGCGTAATACGACTTGTTGTCAAGGTAGTATTGCTTCGACAGGGGCGGCGTTCGGGCCGTAGGCGAGTAAAGAAAGGGCTGCGGCAGGGGCTCGGTATTGTACTGCGAGCCGTAATAGTCCATGGCATGCGTCATGCCGCTGAGGTCGATTCCGCAGTTGTTCATCGACGCCGAGACCATCAGCTGGTTCTTCCTTGCGATGTTGAATGCCGTCAGCCCGTTGTTCCAAATCGTCGGACTGACGCCTATCCCGCCGTCAACCTCGCCGAAGGGGCGGGCCTTATAGTCCTTCTTCAGCTTCAGGTTGAGCGTGGCGCGGTCGTTTTTCACCTTGTCCTCGAGCGCCTTTATGGGTTGGTTTCGCTCCATAACCTCCACCTGGGCGACGGCCTCCGCCGGCATGTTTTGCGTCGCCTGGTTATACTGGTTGCCCATAAGGTCAAGGCCTTCGATGTTCACCTTGTTTATTGCCTTGCCCTGATAGCTTATCTGTCCGTAGTCGTCTATCTCTATTCCGGGCATTCGTTTCAGCACGTCTTCTATGCTGCGGTCCTCCTGCTGGCGGAAAGCCTCTACGTTATATATAAGCGTATCCTTGCGCCGTGTTATCGGGTCGATGGTCACGGTGACGTTGTCAAGCTCTATGGCGTTGCGCTTCAGCGTCGCGTCATAGCGTGTCTTGCCCGGGCGCAATGGCGCCGCGGCGCTCTCGTAGCCGAGGTATGAGAACGTAATCTGCCGTGCTCCGGGCTTGTTCTTTATGCTGTACGTGCCGTCGCTCTTGGTTAGCGTGTAGGCCAGCAGCGAGTCATTGCTGTCAAGCAGCTTGCAGGTTACGCGCGCGATGGCCTTGCCCAGCCCGTCGGTAACGGTGCCCGTGAGCGTTGAATTGCCGTTCTGGGCGCTGGCTGAGAGTGTAGGCAGGAGGGTGATTAACGTAGACAGAAGTGACAGAAAGGCGCCTCTTACCATACAAGTTCAATCCCGTTATATGGCCGCTTGGGGAAGTTTGCCTCGGGAGTGACCCATTTCCCGTTTACCATTTTCTTGACTTTATAAGCCTCTACGGACAGGTTGTCGAAGTTTTCGGTGTCGTTGCGTATGGCTGTAAGCGCCTCTTCGCGTGAAGTCTTGTATATTCTTGTTATGAAAGACTTGCGGTACAGGTACATGTCACGTAACGAATCGGCCTTCTCGACGCCGTTGTTGGTGAATACGTAGTTATGCTTGGTGTCGCTCAGCTGCATGATAAGGCCCGGCAGTCCGCCGAAAACGTAAGGCCCTACGGGCAGGCTTATGTCCTCGGCATACCACGCCTCGTAGTCTCGTCCGGCATAAGAGCACTTGGCTTTTTTGCACCGGTGACCGTTGATGAGCGTATCGCCGGGCGCCAAAGTCCATTCAATCTCGGGCGTGAAGGTGTATTCATACGCCTTCAGGATATCGTCAAACTGCACCGTAGTTAGCCTTGTGTCGAGGTCGGTAATGCTCGCCAGAAGGAGATGGGTATTCGTTAGGGCTGCATTTTCGGCTTCCACGGCAGCCTTGTTGCGCTTGTTCTTGCGGCTCTTGTTAAGGTAGATGTCAAGAGAGTCCTCTAAAAGCTGGTAATATTCGCCGAACCTTGCGTACCTGTCGGATACCTGCACAATGGTCTGTGTCTCGGTATATTCGTCGGTTTTGGTAGAGTCTTTCAGGTACTTTAACTTGTAATAAACGTTCACTTGGGCGGTATCGTACGCCTGTTTCTTCACCTTCCTATAGACATTCATTCCTCCGTCAGGGCTTGTAATCTGTGCATTTTGCGCCTGTGCGGCGATGGCTATCGCGGCAAAGAGAATGAGAATAATCTTTTTCATGATAACATTTGTTTCTGTATATTTGTTTTTCTTTGCAAAAGTAGATAATATTTGGTTAGGTTGAATATGAAAAAAAGGTTTTTCATGACGGCTTCATGATATTTTACTTTATTTAAACTATCGTCTGTCGGCGAGCTGACAGCCTGTCGACGGATGTTCAACCGTGAGTCGTATTGCGGGAATATGTACGGAGCGTTGCCGTTACCGGCTGTGCCGTCGGTGGCGTTTGCCGTTGTGAAAGACGGCAGACGGCAACGCGAAAGGCCGTCTATTGCACGTCAAAAGACCGTCTTTCGCATTGTAAAAGACGGCCTTTCGGTTTGTAAGTAAACATGTATGAAATGATTAATGAATAATGATAAATGAATAATCAGGCGTGGCGGTTGTAAGCGAAAGAGGTCGTTTTGCTTACGGTTTTCAGCGGGTTGTGATGACGGGAATCGTGCCTGATGCAATATTCTTACGTAAATTATCGGGTTATGGATTGTCGGTTCAGCCCTTGAGTTTGCCTGTTCGGTAAAATAAGGGCGGGTATTTAACTAATTTTATGTTGCCCAATCCGCCCATGTTTACGCATAATTTGTATCTTTGTTTCACGAATATAGGATGCGGTTCGGCAGTGGCAAGTCAAAAAACTTCGTCTTTTTCTTGCCGCAGCACTCACCTTTCACTATATTTGTTTCACGAATATAGGATGCGGCTCGGCAGTGGCAAGTCAAAAAACTTCGTCTTTTTCTTGCCACTGCACTCGCCTTTCACTATATTTGCAGATAACAACAAATGAGATGGAATATCATCATTATGCGCATGGGTAAACGTTTATTTACGGCAGCATTGCTGTTTGCCGCGGCGTCGGTAGCGGCAACGGCGCAGGAGCTTTATGGCGGACAGGCGCTTGGCCGGCCACAGTATGAGTTGCCGGGGACTATGCAAGGGGTGAAGACTCCCGATTTCTTGCGCGACTCGCTGACGTTTGTCAGACGCATGAAGGACTCTCTGTGGATGGCTCCAGTGGTGAGGCAGTGGAGCATGCCGATGCGCATGCCCGTGGAGGCGACGCAGTTAGGCAGGATGAGCGCCGTGGTACAGGCGGGCGGCGGGCTGCCACTTACGTATTATCCTTACTCCTCCGACTACCGCACGGGCGGCGTTATAACGTCGTGGAGGGGCGGGGCCATGTTCGGTTCGGGTGCCCATGTGTCAATGCCTGGCCTTATGTCGGTACAGAATGCCACGCTCGGAGTGACGCAGACGTTCGGCAACCTCACCATGACCGCCACCGTATCGGCCGACCGTTCGAGCCTGTGGAGCACTGGGCCGGGCATGGGCAGCGGCGGCGGAGGTATGCGTACGCTTACCCGTGGCACGTATTACACCTTTGGCGGGGCGATGACTTACCGCTTCAACGATAACATCTCGGCCACCGTCTTCGGCCGTTACAGCACCAACCGCTCGTTTTATTCGATGGGCGCCATGCCTTACCTTGGTACTTCGGGATACGGAGGTTTCCTAACGTTCATGGGCGAGACAGTTGGCATGGACCTCGGCGTTGAGCGTTATTACGACACGTTCGCGCAGCGCTGGGTAACGTCGCCCATCGTGACTCCCAAAATAAGATTCAGTGAAAAGTTTGTCCTTGAACTGCCCGTGGGCCCTCTTGTCAAGGACTTAATTGATAATGCGGTGCATAACAACAAGCGCCGCAGCGGCCCGATGATTATGCCCGAGGGCCTGCCGAGCGTGGCTCCGATACCCTTCGGACCACCGGAAATGCCGAGGTAAATTAAGAATTAAGAGTTAAGAATTAAGAAAAATACTCTTGTTGATATAGTAATGAAAGCATATTTTCTTAATTCTTAACTCTTAATTCTTAATTCTTTCAGCTCTTAATTCTTAATTCCTATCCCGTTAATTCGGATTAACGGGATAGAAAGGTTGTTCTTTCACATCGTCAAGCGGCACAACCTTGTATTTCACTTTTGCGAAATTTATTCTGCCGAGGTCAATCATCCGTATGGCGCTGTTGTACATCGTGCGGTAATAAATCTTGCGGCCCGTCATGTCGGTTGCCGACGTCCACTGCGTGGCACTGGGTATGTTGACGGGCGTTTCGCCCTCGGAGGTCTCTATGCCGATGGGTATGTCGAAATTGTTGAGTATCTGGAAGCACTGCCTTACAGTGCTGTCGGCTGTGCCGAGCACGGGTGCCGTAGCCTGGTACCATGCCGCGCGGACGAAGCGCGAAGGCGGGGTAACGTCGCCGGGAATGCCCAAGAAACCGCTGCCTGCGCCGAAAGAGGTCAGCTGGGTGGCGCCGAGCTGCTTCTGCTTTGCCGTGCCCGGATACAGGTTTATGTAGTTGTTGAGGTTTGTCATCTGCCAGTCAAAACTCGGAGAGTTGGTCAGCACGCCCAGCGTATTCTCGTAGACGTTCAATTTCCGGTCGACAATCTCTATCACGACCTGCCGCCCCGACGGGTCGGCTATGCGCCAGTGGGCCGTTGAGGCGCGCGGGTCGATGGCGATGACGTGTACGTCCTTCAGTCCGGCTAATGCCTCGTCGACGGTCTTGAAGCTGCCCAATATCCACGCGACAAGCTGCAGGTCGGCAATGCTTTGCGCCTTTACTGCCTCGTTGTAGTTCTCGTACAGGCCGTAACGCGGGAAGTAGAACAGCCCGGCCGACAGTCCTTCTTCGTTCAGTCCCTCGGCAACGAACTCGTCCTGTTCTACAGACAGGCCTACGTATCCGTACTTGGCGGTGAACGTCATGCCGCCCTTCACGCCGCCGGGGATGTACGACTGCTGCGTGAAACCTCTCGGAACGACGGCGTAGCGGCTGTTAAGGTCGCTGCCTCCCCATTCGATTGTACGGGCGAGAACGGTGGTGCCGTCGCCGCTTTTCAGCGTAATGCCGGTGCAGGCAAGCGCAGCCTGTGCCGCGATAAGCAGCGTGATTGTGGCTAATAACTTTGTTTTCATAAGCAATTGAAATTTAAATTAAGAATTAAGAGTCAGGAAATTAAGAGTTAAGAGTTAAGAATTAAGAGTTAAGAAAGTAAGCCTTTCTTGTTATAAGCAGCAAGAGTATTTTTCTTAATTCTTAAGAGTTAAGAAAGTAAGCCTTTCTTGTTATAAAGTAAAACTTTCGGTTTTTCCCTTCTCCAGTGCCGCCTTGCGCATTTTCTTGAGCAGGTCTGAGGCGAAAATAAAGTCGGTAAGGCGCTTGTTGTCGCTGCCCATTACTTGTGCGCTGACGCCTTCCCACTCCTTATGTCCTTCGTAAATGAAGATGATGTTTTCGCCAATGCCCATCACGGAATTCATGTCGTGGGTGTTGATAATGGTCGTTATGCCGAACTCATGGGTAATGCTGTGCAGCAGTTGGTCGATGACAAGTGATGTCTTGGGGTCAAGACCGGAGTTGGGTTCGTCGCAGAACAGGTACTTGGGGTTGAGCGATATGGCCCTGGCTATAGCCACACGCTTCTGCATTCCGCCCGAAAGCTCGCCCGGAAACTTATGGTCTGTGCCCGTAAGATTTACCCTGTCGAGACATGTCCGGGCGCGGTGTATGCGCTCGCGGAGGGTCATTGACGAGAACATGTCGAGCGGGAACATCACGTTCTCGAGTACGGTCATCGAGTCAAACAGTGCCGCGCTCTGGAATATCATGCCCATCTCGCGCCGTAGCGAGGCTTTTTCCTTCTTGTCCATCGCGACGAAGTTGCGTCCGTCGTACAGTACTTCGCCTCCCGTAGGCTCAAGCAATCCCACGAGATTCTTTATCAACACGGTCTTGCCCGAGCCGCTCTGGCCTATTATGAGGTTGGTCTTTCCGCTCTCGAACACGGCGCTTATGTCTTTAAGCACTTCCTTGTCGCCGAACGATTTGCAAAGATTCTTTATTTCAATCATTGTCTTTTGCGGTTATGAGGTTATGGGGTTTGCGGTTATGAGGTTTTGTTTTAGTCGTTGTGTACATCTTGTTTCATTGGAAATACAGTATGTTTGGCAACCGTATAACCGTAAAACCTCATAACCGTAAGACCTAAGATAATATCTGTGTGAGGAACAAGTCTGAGAACAGAATCATCACGCTGCTTGTTACTACGGCGTTGGTGCTCGACTTACCGACGTTTACCGAACCTCCCTCGACCGTGTATCCGTAATATGAAGGGATACTGGTTATGAGGAAAGCGAAGAACAGGCTCTTGATGATACTCATGTACATGAACCACGGGGTGAAGTCATACTGCAGGCCGATGGTGAGGTCTTCGGGGCTGATAACATGCCCGATATACGCCGTGGCGTATGCTCCTATTATGCCGGAGGCCGTGCTGAAGATTACGAGGAACGGCATGAGGGTCATCATTCCCAATATCTTGGGCAGTATGAGGAAGTTGGCCGAGTTGACACCCATTATCTCCAGCGCGTCGATCTGCTGCGTTACGCGCATTGTTCCGATTTCCGAAGCGATGTTTGATCCGACCTTTCCCGCCAGGATTAAGCACATGATGGATGACGAGAACTCGAGCAACATGATTTCACGGGTGACGTAGCCGGTGACGAATCTCGGCATCCATGCGCTCTGCACGTTAAGTTTTATCTGGATACAGATTACCGCTCCGATGAAGAATGATATCAGGAGGACTATTCCTATGGAGTTTACGCCAAGCGCAGACATCTCCTTCACGTATTGTTTAAGGAACATCCTGAAACGCTCCGGACGGTTGAACGCCCTGCCCATAAGCATGAGGTAACGTCCGAAGTTTGTGAGATATTTCTGTAAAAGCATACTTATTTAATTTAGTCTGAAAGTAGACAAGATACGAGCAGACGAGGATGTTACCCTTGCTTGCGGGCTTATTGGCATATATCGTTCACTTACAGACTTATAGTTCGATTATCGTATGAAAT
>NZ_JACJJG010000036.1 GCF_016899855.1 Marseilla massiliensis | reverse complement strand
CTGATTTCCATAATTGTCTGTTGTTTAAAATGATTAATAATGTTGTTTTCCTAATACACAATTAAGGCTTTCAGGGGTTTACAGACGGAAGAAAATTAAGAAAGGTGAAAGAGTGGAAGAATGAAAAAGTGAAAGGTAGAAAAAAAAGGCCGAAACACCCAGTTCTTCACCAAATGTCCCGACCTTTGCTTTAGGTTCACCATATTTCCACAAAGATGCACTCAAGGCAAATAGTTTCCGTATGGGTCGTCACCAAGGCCTTAAACTGACAACTTTTTCTTGGTTGCCTTTTCCACAGATTCTTCATAGTGGTGCCTCTTGCCTGATTGTTGTTTGGCCCGTAGATTTGTTTTATTTTCTATTCCTACAAGCCGAACGATAATCCGAACCAGCTGTTTTCTTGACTGTCGGATAAGGGTGATATTTGTCGTATCGTAATCCCTCATTATTAAGGCTTTAAGGGTTCCCTGGATAATAATATTATAAAGTTCTGCATCAGCGTTAAATATTTTGTATGGAGAAAAATATCCTGGCATAACTAATAACATATTATTATACTAATACTCAACGGAGAGAATAATAAGGAAGCTGTTAAATCTTCTTTATTATTGGGGGATGACTTGGGAACAATTCTTCTTTTTCCAAATCGTTTTAAAACAGTTCATGTCATTCAGCCCAACTTCTACGATTTCCTTCTATCCGCCTAATTTATATAATATCGCATGAATCAGCTAAGATTAAGCGGTAATTCTATATATTTTTCACAATGGCTTCACAATGTTGTATGGAGAACTTCTAATAAAAGTCGCAATCTCCATTAGATTCTGCAAAACAAGTCAAATGATATTTATTTGATTGAGAAAATATTTCTTTTCAATGTTCTCCAACTCATTAATTTTATTTATCTTTACACCCAGTATCGAAATTTTAAGAAAAAAATGCAAATTTGAATGGACGTATTAAAAATCTATACAGAAGATTTGAAAATAGCTCAAGCGATTATCAATCGAGATGATAAGGTGACACGATTTTATCTATATAAAAAATGTTATCCTTTGTTTAAATCAATATATAACCGTTATTATACGGATTGCGTCTGTTGCAAGGAATTTATAGATGAAATTTATGTGTTGATTTTAACTCCCAGTAAAGAAACTGGGAGATGTCAGTTGGAACATTTCAGAGGCGAAAGTTCGCTTGTCACTTGGTTGAAGACAATCAGCCTGTTCTATTGCTATAAAAGGTTTAAAATTAAAAAACTGAAACCTGAACAAGAACCAATCTCGACAAATGGGAATGGAGGAAAAGATATGTTCAATGATAGAAAAGAAACGATGTATGGCTCTATAGAAATAGATGTAAATAATTTGAATCGTGAGGATATACAAAAGTTGCTTGACCTTATGCCGAACAGTTCGTATCGGAAACTTATCCGACTGAGGTATTTTGAACAGAAGAATAATGAGGAAACGGCACGAATATTAGGCGTAACGATGGGAAATTACTATAATATGCATAAGAGAGCAAAAGAGCAGTTCACATTTTATTGCAGAAAGGAGGAGTCACATGGATAAAAAGATGTATCCGATTAGCATAGAAAGATTTGCAGCCTATCTTGATGGGAACTTGGACTCTAAAGATATGCGTGACGTGTTTATACAGATACATGGAGACGATGTTTTGCAACAGATTGCAGAACAAAACGTGGCAGTGGATAAGGATATGAATAATGCTTTTTATGAAAGTAGGAATGAAATTTCGTTAGATGATATTGAAATACCACAAATAGTTTCTGAAGGGAGCGATATAAATATGCTTGATGAATTTTATCATGAGAAAGGTGCGGAGAATATGTCATTGGGACAACTGACCGCCGATGACATCCAACAGAAATATCCAGACACCTGTGCGATTAAATCGCAGCAGATTATTTTGGAATCTAATGACATAGAGGTTTCTGAAGACGAGCTGGTGGCTGAATCCATAGAAAATGGCTGGTATGCTCCAGGGCAAGGTGGGACTTCTCCCGTGGATGTCGGCAATTTATTGGAAAACCACGGTATGACGGTAAGCAGGTTTATTCATGCTTCCATTGATGATATTGCAGCAGCGTTGGCACAAGGGCGTCATGTCATTGTGGGGGTAGATTCAGGTGAACTTTGGAATTCCGGCACGTGGGAAACCTTTGAGGATTTCTTGAATTCAAGTGGTGCTGACCATGCGCTGATTGTAAGCGGCATACAAGTGAACCCTCTGACGGCAGAGCGTGAAGTTGTGCTTACCGACCCAGGAACAGGCGAGGTGGCTCATACTTATACGATAGACCAATTCTTGGACGCATGGGGTGATTCAGATAATTTTATGGTAATAGCAAACATATAATTGGATAGATTATGAAATGTCCACATTGTAACGGGGAACACCCAGATAATTATCAGTTTTGTCCCATCACGGGGCAGAGAATAGAGCCGCAGTTCAAGGCTTGTACGAATGAAGATTGCCCAGACTTTGGGAAACATATCCTGCCATTGGAGGCGAAATTTTGTCCCTGCTGTGGTCGGCCGATACAAGAGAGTGCTGGTTGCAGCCAAATAGTTGTTGTTTGTTCAAAAGCTGGTTCTTCTATTCAAATAGGACGGCTGACGTTTGAAGAAGGACTTATACGTGAAAAACGAATAAGGCTCAAGAAAGGAGAAAATGTCATTAGTGTAGAGGAATATCCCGAACTTCAATATGGATTCTCTTTTTCTATAAAAAGCAAAGCAGAACAAATTGAAGATATCATTTTGGATGGCTTTGATACATCCAAAATCACCAGTATGTATCAGATGTTTTATGGTTGTAGCTCTTTGGTATCATTAAACCTAAGTGGCTTTGACACATCTAGTGTAACGAATATGCGCAGTATGTTTCATGGTTGTAGCTCCTTGGAATCATTGGATTTAAGTGGCTTTGACACATCCCAAGTCAAAGATATGAGCTGTATGTTTGAAGATTGTAGTTCCTTAGTATCATTGGGCTTAAATGGCTTTGACACATCAAATGTCACGGATATGTCTCATATGTTTTGTGGTTGTAGCTCCTTGGAATCATTGGACTTGAGCGAATTTGACACATTCAATGTCACCTATATGTATAGTATGTTTTATGATTGTAGCTCTTTGGTATCATTGGACTTGAGTGAATTTGACACATCCGTTGTCACCAGTATGCAACATATGTTTTATGGTTGTAGTTCTTTGGTATCATTGGATTTAAGTGGATTCGATACCTCAAATGTCACTAATATGGACTATATGTTTAATAAATGTAGCTCTTTGGTATCATTGGATTTAAGTGGATTTGACAAAATTTTTTATTGGTCTCATATGTTTGATGGTTGTAGTGAAAATATTCAAAAAAAATACGAATATCCGTTATGAAATGTCCACATTGTAACGGGGAACACCCCGATAATTATCAGTTTTGTCCCATCACGGGGCAGAGAATTGAGCCGCAATTCAAGGCTTGTACGAATGAAGATTGCCCTGACTTCGGGAAATACATCCTGCCCTTGGAGGCGAAGTTTTGTCCCAGCTGTGGTCGGCCGATACAAGAGGGTGCTGGTTACAGCCAAATAGTTGTTGTTTGTTCAAAAGCCGGCTCTTTTATTCAAATAGGATGGCGGACGGATGAAGGAGGACTTATACGTGAGAAACGGATAAGGCTCAAGAAAGGAGAAAATGTCATCAGTGTAGAGGAATATCCCGCACTTCAATATGGATTCTCTTTTGATAGATATTCGGACAAACCAGAACAAATCGAAGATATCATTTTAGATGGCTTTGACACATCCAATATCACTGATATGAGCGATATGTTTGCTGGTTGTAGCTCTTTGAAATCATTGGACTTAAGTGGATTTGACACATCCAATGTTACGGATATGAGCTATATGTTTAAAGGTTGTAGTTCTTTGGTATCATTGGACTTAAGTGGATTTGACACATCCAATGTTACGGATATGAGCCATATGTTTGATGATTGTGAATCTTTGAAATCATTGGACCTAAGTGGATTTGACACATCCAATGTCACGGATATGGCTTTTATGTTTTCTCGTTGTGAATCTTTGAAATCATTGGACCTAAGTGGATTTGACACATCCAATGTCACGGATATGTCTTGTATGTTTTCTGGTTGTAACTCTTTGTAATCATTGGACTTAAGTGAATTTGACACATCCAATGTCACTAATATGAGCTGTATGTTTGAAGTTTGCAATTATTTGGTGTCATTGGACTTAAGTGGATTCGACACATCCAATGTCACGGATATGAGCGGAATGTTTGATTGTTGCAATTCTTTGAAATCATTGGACTTAAGTGGATTTGACACATCCAAAGTCATTGATATGAGCGGAATGTTTGATTGTTGCAATTCTTTGAAATCATTGGACTTGAGCCGTATTGACCATACAAATGTGGACATGGTTAGGGAGTTTAGGAGGTGTCGCAATGAATAAATTAAGGAAGATAACGAAGATTTATAATGGAATATTCGCATTATAATTGCAAATAATAAAATTCCAAAAAGTAAACAAATAAATAGTATGGATTGGAAAGAAATAGAACCGCAGGTTAAGAAACTGAATTCGGGCTTGCTTGAATTAATGGGACAAATTAATACAATATCCTCAATGGACAGGAGGTATCCCAAGACAAGTGAAGCCTTCAATGCGGCTTTTGAACATTTAAAGCACCCTTCATACGACATTGTTGTTTGTGGGGAAGTGAAAAAGGGGAAAAGCTCGTTACTCAATGCCATCATCGGGCAAAACATACTTCCAGTGGATACCAATGTGGCGACCTCGCAAGTATTCCGTATCAGCAATAGTGACGCGGAATCATTCTCGTTGGCCTTCACGGACGGGACAACCCAGCCAATCACCCGTGAACAACTTGTAATATTCGGTTCTCAAGAGAAGGCTAATCAAAACGGAGCGGCTGATTTTGGCAACCGCATTCTTTCACACATACAAGTGAATGTGCCCGTACAGTTTCTTCCTGCACATGTGAACCTTGTCGATACCCCAGGACTGGGTGCGATATATAAATCGCATGAATGGTTAACCCAAAATTATGTAAAAAGAGCGGCAGCGGTATTGTTTGTGTTTGAAGCCAGCCAGCCGATGGTGGAATTGGAAAGGACTTTTATCAATAAAGTCTTGGATGTTACACCGCATGTGATGTTCGTAATGACGAAAATAGACACTGTGATGCCCAGCGTGTGGACAGCTCAGCTGGAACGTATAGAGGAAAGTCTTGCCTCCATTTTTGCAAAACGGAATTTGCCGGCTCCTACTGTATTCCCCATCTCAAGCAAAGCCTTGATGAATGCAGCGGAAGAGGATGAGGAGGATTTTAAAATGGAAAACATCCGTACAAGCATGTTCCCTGTGGTCAAGGACGAGCTGATGGCCATGATTGTCCGGACGATGGCCATGAGCCATACTTCCATTGCCCTCTATGAATCGCAAGGGCAGATTCTAAAAGCCAAGACCGCCATTACGGACCTTCTGAAAACAACGGCTGAAGAAGGGCAACATCTTGACCGGCAATTCAGGGAAAATAAGCTGGCCAAACAACAAGAACTGCAAGACGAATGGGGAAGAAACAGTCGGCAAACGAATGGAATTGCTAATAAAATCTCGGATATCTGCAACATTGTAAGCAACCGGGTGGACCAAATGTTCAGGTTGACGAGTCCCATACGCGAACATTATGTGTCTCGCATAGAGGCAATCACGTCTATGGATGAAGTGGAAAGGATGTGTGAAAGTTTGCCTTCTTCTGTTACGAATGATATAGTCCAACAGTGGGAATCCATTATGCGTGATGCCGTCAATGAGACTTCTGCCATCCTTCAAAATGCCATTTCGGATATAGACAGGACATCCATAGACGATGTTAGTGCTACCAACTTTGAAACATTAAAGATGACTCCGTCACAACGTTTGAATAATATTAGAAATGTAGTGGGGACGGGAGTATTGGCTACCGGAATTGTTACTATCGTCTTTCCTCCGCTTGGAATTGTGGCAGGCATCGGGTCTGCGGTATGGGCTTGGATTGCCGGTAAGGATGATAAAGTGCAACGCAATAAAGCAAACCTTAAGCAACAGCTGAATGCATTGATGGACAGAATCTACCATGCACTGAAAGATGCACGAGATTATAATCATGTGTCGGTTGTGAACGAGTTTGTTGGCAATCTGAAAAGAAACGCAGAAGAGGCTATCCAAAACGCGGTGAACGCAAAGAAACAGGAAATGAATGAACAGTTGCAGGATTTGGAGGAACAAGCCCAAAAAAGCTTAGCGGAAAAACGAGCGGAATGTGAACGCTTCAAAGCCGACTTGGAATCATTGAACGCGCTTATAGGGCAGACTAAAGAACTTTGCAACCTAAGAGAGTCCATTGAAAAACAAATTTCATAACCCGTTGGCGGAATTATTTGTGTCCCTCTTGCGGCAGATACTTACTGTTTATTGCATCTCAACGGCTTTTAGTTACAGCTTCCGCTCGCTTTCGGCAAGTTTGCAAAAGGCTTCCTTTTATAGTGTAAAAGATGCTCTTTCACGAGACGAAAAGCCATGTCTTGCAGGCTGGAAAGGCAGCATTTAAAACCGTAACCATCGCCAATGCAAAATAATTCCGTCAACAGGTATTTCATACTGATATGTAAATGGCAAAAATAGGAATAGACTTTGGGACGTCGTTTACGACGATGTCCTATGTAGATAAACAAGGATTGGCAACCCCTATCCGAGTATATGGAAAAGAAAAGATACCGACTATGCTGTACTTTCCAGAAGACGGAGGGGAACTTTTGATAGGAGAAGCGGCATACAACAAATACCAGGACTGTATGGATGCCGAGACGTCGGAAGTGGCAGACCTTATATTAGGTGGTATCATCACAGGGTTAAAACGCGATATGTCGCGTAATGGCGCTGTGGCTACACCGAAAGGAAATATGTCATATGTGTCGGTTATTGCGTTGTTTTTAAAATACCTCAAAAAGTATGCAGAAGACAATGTGTTTGAAGGAGAATGCATTACGGACGTGTGTATGACTTATCCAGTAGCATTTGATTGGCAGACAGAAAAGAAAGAGATTCTGAAGGAAGCGGCAGAACAGGCCGGTTTCAAGCACGTCAAGTTGCTCAAAGAGTCGGTCGCCGCTTTGATGGGGTATGAGAATAGCCATGAAATCAAGAACGAGGGCGTGCTGGTATATGATTTTGGTGGTGGAACATTTGATGTGGCATACGTCATGTTTGACCATATCGGTGAGCAGTACATTTTGCCACCTATTGGAGATGGAGAATGTGGAGGGCAGAATATCGATTTTGCATTGTATGAGAATTGGGATAAGAAGGTGAAAACTCAAAAAAGTCGGCATATATCTATGTTTGATGATGAGGTCTTTTTGCCGGTACTCAAGAGTAACTGTGTTAAGCAAAAAGAAAAGATGTCTAACGGCTCTTTTGGTCCAGAATTTTTACCTTTACCGCCAGCTGGTTCCGTTTTTGTGAAGTTAGGCGCATTGTCCCGTCAAGAATGGGATGACATAGTAGAGCCATGGGTGGACAAGACGATTCAAAAGACGAATCAAATGCTTCAGGAAATAGAACATCACAATGCAACTTGCAGCAACAAACTTCGTGTGGACAAAGTCATTCTGATTGGGGGAAGTTCACGACTCCCCATGGTGTATGAAAAGCTGAAAGACATTTGTCCAGTGGAACCGACCCGAGTGCCGGAAGTAGATGTGGCTGTGGCCAATGGAGCAGCTATATTCATAAACAAAGACGAAGTGCGTGAACAGACGTGTTATTGTATAGAGTGTGGCTATAAAATGACGAACAAGCAACGTTTCTGTATGATTTGTGGCAAGTCCAATTTGCGGTATAATCATTGTTTTGATGATATATAAACGTCTTCGATATGAATGAGATAAAGGCAACTCAACAGCTGTTGACGGAAGTAATAGACTTTATTAAGTCATCTCCATGGAAGGCGGACTATCAAGCCCAGATGGAAAGGTTTTTTGACTTGGCAGAGAAGCCTTGTGTCCTGGCAATAGCTGGGCAGGTAAAAGCTGGTAAAAGTTCTTTCTTAAATGCACTGTTGGGGATGGACTTGGCCGCTGTGGGTACTACAGAAACAACCGCCACCATTAATGTCTTTAAATACGGGAAAGTTAAAGACCCTCAAAAACCGGTGATGGTTTATTGGGCGGACGGACGAGAACCGGAAGCACAGACCAAGGAATTTATAGATTCTCTACAAGGTTACAGTGATGAAGTCCTTGAAAAAGCAGAAAAAATAGATCACCTTGAATACATCGTGGAAGACAAGAGACTTGCAAATATCACTCTTGTTGACACTCCGGGGTTTGCTTCAGTTGTGGATGAACACGAACAGCGTACAGCGGACTTCTTCAACCCTCGAAGAGAAAAGCTGCGCAACAGGCAGTTTGAGCAGTCAGGAGCCTTGACAGAAAGTGCGGACGCTGTGATTTTTATCAGCGGGCCAGTGGCAAAAGCCAATGCACAAAAGTTTTTTGGAGAACGCATTCCACATATTTCTCCGTTCAATGCTATTGGCATACTGGCACAAATAGATATAATACAGCCATCATCGGACATACAAAAAGATAACTGGAAAAGCGTAAACGACATTTTGTCTAAAGCCAATGAGTTGGCAATTCTATTAGGGCGGACTTTTGAACATGAATTGCATACTGTCTTGCCGGTTGCGGCGAGCCTGTATCATAATATTAATAAATTAAGGCAAACAGGGGAGCTTGAAGAACTTCAAAAAAACATAAGGCTTATCCCTCAAAATATGTTTAACAAGCGTTTTATTAGGAATTCTGCATATTGGGTGAAGGAAAAAGAGGGGGATAAAGGACTTTATCAGAAGTTTTTTGAATCGTGTGGCTTGTCTTTGGACTTGCGAATGAAAATGGTTGGCGATATGCCTTGGGAAGTATTCTGTGTTATCGTTATTACACTCTATTATCTTTCTTTAGATGAAGCCGTTGACTTTTTACAACGTTTTTCGGGGATGGATAGAGTCAAACAACTGTTGGAAGAACGATTTTTCAAGCGTTCCAAGTCGATACGTTGCGCGCGTATCCTGCGAGACACACAACAAAGTTTGGTTTATATTAAAAACATGGAACTTCCACGAAAAAGGTCGGAAGTGAAGAGTCGAGATGCATTTCTTGATATTATAAAGGCTTCCAAGGGGCATTATGAAAATTCTTTGTTGGAGGCATTCGCCACGTTTGTGAAAAAAAACACTTCGGATGCAGATGCGTTGGATAGATATGCGGAAAAAATAGACTCTTTATTAATAAAAACAGACCAGTTGATACAAATGATGGAACAAGTGGAAACTCTCAGTGAAGGGCTGATTCTCTTAAGGAAGGTGCAGCATTTGTTACGAGGAGAAGAGGAAATAAGGGAATTGGAAATACTTTTAGAAGGAGATTCTGAAAAATTGCGTGAATATACTTCGGCATATTGCAATCAACGGCAACGGTTGTGGCGGGCAAGGATGCAAAAAGTGGCAAATAATCAAGACCTTTCTCACCTGCTAGCCATTGTATGCGACTGTTATGGCAAACTTTTAAGTGATAAACAAAATTAGAAGATTATGAAGATACATGATTTTAGTTGGTTATGGAGATGGTTGCTCCCAACAAGCTCAAAGCATGAAGAACCACAGATTCCAGCGGTGATGGAGCAGGAGCCAGGTGATAATCCACTCCATATAGATAACGAAATGCCTGAATTTTTAAAGTGTACTCAGGCAGATACTTCATCTAAAGAATGGCATTACGCTACGGAGACGGTTACTCAAGAAAAGGAAGAATGCCAGGATTTGTCGGCAGCAACCATGGAATCAGAAGATGTTCCATCCGAAGTTGTCGAATCCTCACTATTGGACAACAAACCATTGGTTAAAGTGTTTGCAGAATGTGCAGACTTGTTGAACGAATTGGATGGCTTGACGAAGAATCTCAAGTCGGAACGTGAACAGTTTTTGCTACAAATGGTGCGTGAAAAGATTCGTACAGCATTGATTCTTTCCGGCGGGACTCCGATTGACAATGATGAAGTGTTTGATATTATCCGGCATTTTTGTGTGAACTGCAATCACGCTAATAATGGGATGCCAATCCAAGAGTTTGTTGAATCGGGCATTATGCTTGGGGAGCGGGTTTTTGTCAGGGCTAAGGTTAACTTAAAAATGTGATTATGTTTATAGATAATTTTGATGTCATTGATTCTGACGATATGGCTACGCCAGATTTTACTACTGATGATATGGGATTAGTTGAAGAATTCCCATTGAACCTTTCCGGGGATGATGCATTTGAATCATTCAAGATTACAGATGACGATATGTCCTTCATGGAAACAGATATGAAGATGTATCAGGATGATTCATTATTCCCGTCTGAAAAATCAGATTTTTTAATGATGGGGCAGCCGGCATCTGGGAACTTTGGATCTAATAGTGACAATTTGTCTTTTATGGGTAGAGATACATTATCTCCCAATGTCCATTCTGAGGGCTATATACCGGATGGTAGAATAGAACTGACTTCTACGATAGGTGATGTACCTAAAACATTTAAGCTCTATACAAAAGACGGCCACAGTTATGTTCTTGATCATGGATGCTATTATAAAATAGATGGTCCGGGGACTGTTACGATAAATGGAATTAAATACGATAAAATATAATTTTAAAAGATGGAAAATAGTAATATAAATAATGTAAGAAAGAACAACGAGACAGATAAGGCAATGGATGAAGAAATGCAAAAGTCTTATCATAATGTCATTCGACAAATGATAACAAATGAAAATGAAATAAGGAACCAGCGTACTAATTGGTTCCTTGTCATTCAATGTTTTTTTGGTCGCAGGTTGCTGTGAATTATATGCCAATAAAAGCCTTGATGAAATATTCCTTATATTGTTCATAATTTCCATAATAGGTATTATTACTTCGTGTTCTTTCTTACATGCAGCGTGGAGAAGTGAAAAATCTATAGAAATGGCTTTAGCCTGTTGGGATATATTTTTGGAGAAATGTGGCTTCACAACTCGAAACTTTCCACCAGTCATTTTATTAACTGAAAGAATTATACGTAATGGAGGATTTCAAAATCCTGATGACGATGAAAATATAAAGTATGAAAAGGAGATATTCAGAAAAATATATGAGCAAAACAATGGCAAAAGCTGCAAGGATGGCAAATATAACAAGAGGGATTATATTATGCCATTTAAAGCCATTCCTAAGCTCTTTCTATTTTTGTGGTCATTTGTTGATATTCTATTGATACTATCTAAGTTGATATTGTTAAGAGTTATTGACGCCCCAGATATACAAATCATTAATCATTTTTATTAAGAAGTGAAGTTGATATGCTACATATAAATAAGGTTGATCCGCCGTATTGGTTTGCTGGTTTGGAGAATAAAGTATTGCAATTATTATTATATGGTGAAGATTTGAAAATCATAGATGTTCAGACTACAATTCCGCATAAATCCATTATTTTTAAAGAAGGATTGGGGAAAAAAGCTCTTATTTTATCAATCAGCCTAAAGGATTCGTTTATAGCCGGAACTTATGATATAACGATAGATTCTGGCTCCCATAGAGTGACTATACCTTATGAATTAAAAAATAAGAGAAATTGGGATAAATCCAGAAAAGCAACTATTACAAATGAAGATGTAGTGTATATGCTCATGCCGGACAGGTTTGCGAAGGAAGAAATATACTCGCAAAATCTGCAACCGGAGAATACTCCGAACAAAAGGCATGGTGGAAATATTCGTGGAATAATCAATAATTTACCTTATCTTCGCAATTTAGGAATAACTGCATTATGGTTGACTCCGGTATTTGAAAATAGTGAATATCATGGCTATTCGATTACGGATTTTTATAATATAGAACCGTGTTTGGGAACATTAGAAGATTATAAAGCCCTTGTGAGGTTAGCGCATGAGAGTGGTATAAAGATGGTCATGGATGTGGTTTTTAATCATTGCAGCATAGAACACCCATGGGTGAAGAATCCGCCATCGAATGATTGGTTTAATGGGCAGAATGAGACAACAATAAGACAGACAAACTATGCTGTAACCACTATATTTGACCCTTATGCATCTCAAATTGATAGAGAAACTACTGTTAAGGGTTGGTTTACAGAAAAGATGCCGGATTTGAATATAACCAATGAATTTGTTTTCAGATATCTGACCCAAATGACAATATGGTGGATAGAGACTACCGGAATAGACGCCATTCGGTTGGATACTTATTTATATTCTGATTTTGACAGGTTGATTGAATGGCAAAATATTATCAGCAAAGAATATCCTGGATTTTCAGTTATAGCAGAAACATGGGTTCCTGAGGCGGCATATACGGCAAAGATTCAAAACGAGGCATATAAGAAATTATGTAAAAACGCGTCATTTATTGTGATGGATTTTGCATTCCAGAAACGAGTTGAGGCTTGTTATGATGGAACAAATGCTTACGGTAAGGATGCCCTAGTTTATAACCATTTTCTATATGATTATCTTTATTCTGAACCTGAAAATACATTGGTATTTTTAGATAATCATGATTTACCGCGCTGGTTTTCCCATGTGAAGAGCAAGAGTAAATTAAAACAGGCGTTGGCCGTTTTGCTGACAGTTCCAAGGATTCCACAAATATATTATGGCACTGAATTTTTGTTTAAAGGTGATGGGGACGGTAAAGGTGATGGTAATTATAGAATGGATGCTTTTGACGCATTGTCTGTGCCTGATAAGTTTACAGCCAATGAGATTGCCCTATTTTTAAGGACTGTTCTTAATTGGCGAAAGACTTCACAAGCGATATCACGTGGAAGTATGAAGCATTTTATTCCACAAAATGGAGCTTATGTGTTTTTCCGCACTTATAAAGAGGAAAAGGTGATGGTATTGGTTAATAATACATCAAAGGTTTCAATAGTTGACATGTCTTTATATCAAGAAGAATTGCAAGGATATAAATGCGGAACAGATATTATCACAAAAAGGGAAATAAGTCTTGGCAGTTTATTATCTGTGCAAAAGAATGGGGTATTTATCTTGGAATTGAATAGGAACTGAATAACCAATATCGGACATGAGGTTATGTAAGAACTTTTTAGTAATTAAAGTTATGAGAACTGATAGATTTGACTGTTTTTATATCTCTATAAAAACAAGAATTTAATCTTATAAGACTATGTTGACTATCATTTGCATTACAATTCTTAGTTATTATATCATGGGCAAGGTCATCCGTGCGTTATTGGAACGAGTAAAGGAAGTTTTTTGGAATACGAAATCAAGGGAATTACTTGATAAGTTGCGTCTATATACGTGTTAAATGTTGGACAGATGAGGCAAGGCCGCTGCTCCAGTTCTATTATGTAATGATAGATGAATGTATATCTGTTGTTGACAAGGCACTGGTGTATGCGGCTATCATTTATACCATCTCATCAATCAGCTTGATACCGAGTGCTGTATATAAACTATTGGACGTGTTGGATGAAGGAACTGCCATACTTTATGCCAATAAAAAACTTAAGGACAAAATTACGCCTGAAATCAACGCCAAGGTGGACGAGATGCTGAACGCATGGGTGGAGAAGAATATAATCTTGCTTGATTATGCAGTTAATGAATGTAGGAATGTGATTTTAAAACATGAAGATATGAACACAAATGAATTTGAAACCTTAATGAAAGAGTTGAAGTCTGCGGATAGTAGCTATATATGCTATGACTGCAAGGAGGGGATGCTATTTTTGGAATCGAATACTGGATGGCAGTGTCTGCTGGTGGACAAAAAGGACAGGAGCTTTGTGGAACTTGTGGATAAAGACGGAAACATGGTTGCATTTACCTTGAAAGATGTAGAAAAATCAGTATTAGACCGTGATGTCGAGACAGGAAATGCCCATGCACTACTCGTCCGATACAGATTTTTTGTATATGATTTCAAAGGGGGCAAGGCGGAAGTGGAATGGACAATTTGCCCCGACGGACGTTATTTTGCGGACGAAGACGGTTTTGGCGGAGAGGACTGTGACGAACTGACGGTAACAGCCGTGATTGACCGGAAAGGGAAAGTGCTTGTACCATTCCATTGATACTTTCGCGAGAAAAATATTTTGACGATATGTGAAAAGGATGACAGTCTCTAAATTGTAACGGTAAATAGAAAGAACAAAAATCTTCAGACAAATTTATCGTAATGCAAAAAGGAATATCTGATGTCCCTTTTTTATCCTTTAATTTGTAAAGTTAAGAACAATTTGGTTCTACGCATAAAAGAATAATTAATATGAAAACAGTAAAACAATTTGTATTTTTGGCGTTTTTCGCCTTACTTACCATAACCACTACACACGCACAGCAAAAATTGATTGTGCGCAACAGCGAGACTGGCGAATCGTTTGAAGTTGAAATACCTGATGGTCTGACTATCACTGCCGATGGATGGACGGACAGTGTGGAGGTCTATCGTGAACGTGCCAGACAAGGTGAAGTGGAGGCTTACAGGAAGTTGGCAAGGTGCTATGAGGACGGAATCGGTGTCGAGGCGAATTTCGTCAATATGATGTACCTGTATGGGCAGGCAGAATATATGGATGGGAAACACGACTATTATTATTTCCGTAAATCCAGGTTAGGCCGGATGCTTGAAGGCGTGGAAAAGAAATACCAAGAAAACGACAGCATTGGTGCAGGGGAAATACTAGAACAAATAAACAATGAGTGGCCATCAGTCCTCTGGATTATGAATGTGATGAATATTAAGAATAGGAATGAACAGATACATATTCTTGAACCGGAAGCTCAAAAGGGTGACATGGTGGCAAGGTTGGTTTTGGCAAGTATGGCCGCAGACAGTGTATGCTCAGATGCTTGCATCGGCGAATTGGAGGAAGTAGCCGCTTATGCCCCGATGATGTACAACAAACTTGGGCGTATCTATATGGGGCATCCGGATTCTACGCGAACGGACATAGACCGTGCCATCGGTTACTTCAGGAAAGCTGACGAGTATGCAATGCTCAGCCGAAAAGGAGCAAAAGGCCTCCTTGAATGCTATCAGATCAAAATGGAAAAGGGCGAAAAGCCTTGTGACGATATTGATCTGTCAAGATTGAGACGCCTTTCAGGGAATCAGAAAGGTGCAGAAACGGAATGAAGCGGTTGTAAAAAATGACCCCATTGGCCGAATTGTTTGTGCCTCCTTGTTGCAGACGCTTACGATTTATTGTGTTTTAGCGGTTTTTCCTTACAGTTTCCATTTATCCCCGGAAAGTTTGCAAGAAACGTCCTTTCATAGTGTAAAAAGTAGCCTTTCAAAAGGCGAAAAACCGTATCTTGCAGACTGAAAGGATATCGTTTGAAACTGTTACCATAGCAGTGCCATCCAAAATAATTCTATCAACGGAAAAAATAACAATTATTAAATATAAGATTATGCTTGAAGATTGGAGTGGACGTATAACACCTGAGTTTGTTTCAAGTCTTGAGGACAATGAGATTTTTGTGTTCGGATGCCGCAATTCGGGCAGGCATTGGGACGGAGCATCGGCTTTTGCCTTGAAGCATTTCGATGCCGTATTCGGGCAATGCGAAGGACGGCAAGGACGCTCCTACGCCATTCCGACCATAGGAGGTACGATTGGCTTAAAAGAAATCAGACAATCGGTTATGCAGTTTACTCAATATGCCGCAGAACATCCTGAATTGCATTTTCTCGTCACGCCTATAGGCTGTGGTGGAGGCGGCTGGAAAACGTGCGAGATTGCACCTCTGTTCCGTAATGCCTCACGGCTTCAGAACGTAAGTCTCCCGAAAGATTTTTGGGCCGAGTTGAGGAGACCGTGGTTTTGGAGTTTATACAGAAAAACATTTGATTTATCGGCCTATGCGGTATCTGCAATAAAATGCATTTATGGAGCAATGCTTCATAGATGGATGAAACTGCTTCCGTCAAGAATTCTTTATCGTGTCCTTGTGAGGTGTGCGTCGTGGAATGAAGAGTTAGACCTGAGTGAAGGATTTGCATGGACCAAACGTTTTATGTGCTTTTACCCGAAATCAACATGGTCTCGTTATCTCTTAAACCATAAGACAAGGCGTGCATATATGGTTGTCGATGATAATAGAAAGATTACGATTGTACGCCCAAAGGATATAGATTGGGATTCCGTTTCAGCATTGCCTGACAAGGTTCGGGAACTGATTCGGAAAAGAACGGCCAAATATGATTTCAGCATTTATGATTACAATGGCGGAGTGGCAAAGGTCGTGTGGCAGGTAAGTCCGGATGGAAGTTGGTATTATCAGGACAAACTTGGTAACGGACCAACCACGGACGAGAAGGACATAAGACTCTATGGATATATTGATACTAAATGCCGGTTTGTAGAGAAATTACATACATAAAACTATTCTATCTTGCCATTGCTTATGAAACGAGGAATCATCATGCTGTTCACCTTATGCCTTGCGGTATGGTTCGGTGCTACAACTTCTGCACAGACTTCTGACCATGAACGGGCAAGGTATTATCAACGTCAAGCGGAGTATCACCAGAAACAAGCGGCGAGACATCGCAATGAAGCGGCATACTTCTTGAAACAGGCGGAACGCTGCCAGAAAGAGGCCGCCTATTACACCAAACGTGGAAACATTGACCGTGCGGAAATGTATTCACGTAAGGCATCCCGATATGTGGAGAAATATGAGGCGCAGCTAAAGTCTGCAAATCGAGATGATGAAAAGGCGGCATCATATCTTCGGAAGGCAGCCGATGCTTTGGAATAATTTTCTATTCTTTAATGCGATGGAAGTTTTTACGAAAGACACTGAAAAGGAATTTTATCGATTCCGTGACGATGTTTATGAACTGACAGTAGCCGATGATGTATCGGAAATACCGCCATTAGCCTTTATTGCGAGTCCGCATCTTGAAGTTGTACATATTCCAGACAGCGTAAAAGAGATTGGTGTGAGGGCATTCGAGAATTGTGGGTTGCGAAGTATAAGGCTGCCTTCGGGTCTTCAATCCATTCGTAGGGGACTATTCGACAGTTGTAATTTGTTGGAGAAAGTTGAACTGCCCCAAGAGCTGTTGTGTATAGAAGAAGATTCGTTTCGTAATTGTACCTCACTTGTCGAAATCTGTTTGCCGGAAGGATTGCAGGAAATCCGTGAAGGCGCTTTTGCTGGATGCTGCAGCTTGACGCGGTTGGTATTGCCGACTTCTCTTTGTGAAATTAGAGGCAATCCATTTGGAACAATAGATGGGAGGCATTTTTGCAGAAGTTCGATGGACATTATTAATAAGTCACCATATTTCGACTTCGAAGATGGAATATTATACGACAAATGCCATACTCGCATAATTCATTGCTTCAAGCAAATGGAGGAATTGCATATTTCTGCGTCTGTAAAAAAAATAAATGGTTGGGCATTTTGTGGACAATCTTTGCTCCAAAGAATTGCAATACCTGACAACGTTGTAGAAATCGGTCAAGGAGCAATTTGTGGATGCGAGGGGGTGGAATGTGTCATATTGCCAAATTCGTTGAGAAAAGTAAGTGATTACCTTTTTGCCGGTTGCACATCATTACGCCATGTAGAATGGCATTGCGTAAAACTTATAGGTTATTCGGCTTTTTGGGGCTGCATTGCTTTGGAAACAATCTCGTTGCCCAATGGATTATGTGGATTAGGCCGTTCTGCGTTTCAGTTTTGCAAAGGACTTAAAAGCATAGTATTGCCTAATGGCATATCGAAAGTGGGAGAGGACACTTTTCAGGGTTGCATTTCATTGGAATCGGTTAAGTTTTCTACACGATTGACAGAAATAAAAGATTCAGCTTTTGATAGCTGTGTCAATATGCGTAAAGTTGATTTTCCTGATACGCTGGAGAAAATAGGTATGAGGGCTTTTAAAGGTTGCACGTCACTGACAGAATTGCAAATTCCTGGTCGTGTGCAATTCATAGGATTTGAGGCTTTTTATGGATGCAAGAATTTGGCGAGGCTAAGTTTTTCTGAAAAGATATGCAAGATTGAAGTAAAAGACGCTGCGTTTGCCAATCATTCCAACCAGTTTGTGGTAATAAACAGCTGTCGGCTTGATATATCAGAAAAAGCCTTTATTCCTAATTATTCGTTATCTAAGTTTTTCTATTAGAATAAAATGGCTACGGTATGCGATGCAAGATGATGAAAGAGCAGTGTCATATTTTCGGAAGGCAGCCGATGCTTTATTGTAAATTATGCACAGATGGTAAAATCATGTCAAAAGTCAGAGAATAGAACAGACGGTTATGAAAAGTTCATGTTGCGAGTGTAAATGTCCGGGCAGCTTTGAATCTTGTTCCAGTAATCAAGATTGCAGCCGGATTATAATAGAATGTTCTGGACGGGCTTTTATTCAGATAGGGAAATGCGTGAAAGGTAACACTAAGCGCATACGCACAAAGCGGATAAAACTTCGTAAAGGCAAAAATATTATCAGCGTAATGGAGTATCCCGACCTAAAGTACGGTTTTTCATTTTGTAAAGGTGATAAGGCAAGGCTGGTTGAGCGCATAAATCTGGAGGAATATGACACTTCGGATGTAACAGATATGCCTTATATGTTTTTTGAGTGCAGCTCTTTGCGTACCATTGATTTGAGTTCATTCAATACATCGAATGTAACAGATATGACGCGAATGTTTTTGGGATGCAGCTCTTTGGTGTCTATTGATTTATGCTCTTTCAATACTTCTTGCGTAACTGATATGTCAGAAATGTTTTCCGGGTGTACCTCTTTGGCATCCATCAACCTAAGTTCTTTCAATACATCGAAAGTAACTAATATGGTGGGAATGTTTTCTGAGTGCCGCTCATTGGCTCCCATTAACTTGGGTTCATTCAATACATCGAATGTAACAGACATGAAGCGAATGTTTTTGGGCTGTAAATCCTTGGTATCTATTGATTTGAGTTCTTTCAATACTTCTAACGTAACTGATATGTCAGAAATGTTCTCCGGATGTATCTCTTTGGCATCCGTCAACCTTAGTTCTTTTGAGACATCGAAAGTTACAAATATGATACGTATGTTTTTAAACTGCTGTTCCTTGGAAACACTTAACATGGAATCTTTTGACACATCCAATATAACTAATATGGCCTATATGTTTGATAATTGCAGATCATTAAAATCATTCAATTTGGCTTCTTTTAATACACGGAATGTGACGAATATAACTGGTATGTTTTATGCTTGTACCTCCTTAAAATATATAAATCTGGCTTCTATTACCACTTCAAATGTAGTCAAAATGTCATATATGTTTGGCTATTGTTGTTCTTTGGAATCTCTTGATTTGAGTTCTTTTGATACATCGAATGTAAAATATATGCATTATATGTTTGATAATTGCAGTTCATTGAAATCTCTTGATATAAGTTCTTTTAAAACAACGAGCGACACTCTTATGAACTGTATGTTTTTCGGTTGCAGTTCTTTAGAGTCACTTAACTTAGGCTCTTTTAAAAGATCGGACATAGTGAGAAGTTTTTATATGTTTTATGGCTGTAACTCTTTGAATCTTGATGAATTGAATCATTGTCGGAATTGATATTGGACGATATAAATATTTAAAATATACAAATATGGAAAAGGAAATGCCACAAGAACTCATCCGTTTTTTTGAGAAGTCCATAAACTGGATACTTCCCGGATGCCAACTGTTCTATCGCGATACAGATGCGGATATAGACGTGCAGAAGTCATATCAGGTCGGAACTGTCATGCGTGCGGGGTTCTTCATCGATGTTACGGTCAAGGCGCAGCGTCCGACAACAAAGTTCCGCTTCATCATCGGGTCTGCCCATTGTGCCAAACTCTATGAGGCCGTACCGGATGCCGACATGGTGCGCTGGCGGCTTTGCACGCTCCACTTCAATTCGTATTTCAAGGTCATGGATGTGTATGAGAAGGAGGGCGTCACGCAGATTTTCCTCCTCCACATTCCTTATCAGGCTATTCCGTTCTTCATGTCGGAACACTCATTCAACTTCATACAAGGCGCTTCCCAAACCAACCTTGTGGAAATTGTTCGCAGAAGCCTTGATGAAAAGCTGCAGATGGACGTATTTGCAGATACGACCGAAGCAGAACTTTTGGAACGGATGAAACAGCCTGTCGGGTTGGACAGTAAGGGCAATCCCGTCCCTATGGACTATATGCCCATTCCGGAAGAGTATAAAGACATAAGCGATGCCGTGCGCAGCTTGGCAAACGACCTTGACCCCATAAACTATCCGGAGGAGGACTGCCATGAATAAGAATAGGTTGCTGCAATATGTGTCGGTTTTCGACTTGGTTGCGATTAGTGCTTGGGCACTTTTCACCTTGTGGCATTTGGGGATTGCTTCTTTCCTGATGCCCGTAATGATTCTGCTCCGTTTGGCCATTTCCTTTACACTCTTCCACAGACAGAAGAATACAGCTTGGCTAATTGCGGTATTCACGGTGTTGTTCATTTTATTGTTGAGTTTACAACCAACAAATCCGAATGAGACCTTATTGCGGCCTTTGGGTAAAATGTATGATTGTTTGGTAAGTCTGTTTCAGGGGCACAGCACCATGCTTGAAGGTGCCTACCACTATTGGGGTAATCATGGTGACAATGTACCTTTCCCCGGCATTGGATGGATTATGTGGGGGTTGTTGTGGTTATCATGGGTTGTTTTGGAACCCATTACGGTTTATATAGTCCTGCTTATTCGGAAGGGTTTGGTCTCCACAAAGTGGCCATGGAAAAAAGTGTTCCTATCCACCTTGTACTTCGTTGCTTTTTTATTGTTTTTGATTGGTTACAAATATCTTCACCTCGATAGGAAACTTGATACGCCCTATCTGTGGTGGCTTTTCTTTTTGTTCCTTCCTTTCGTCTTGCGTATCAGGAAGAAGAATATCCCGATGGATGTTTTTCGTTATGGAGTGGTAACGGTTGTCTTTGCCATCGCGTTTTCTGCCGGATTCGTCATGAACAGCGTGTTCAGTCTGGTGGCAATATTTGCTTCAACACCCCTGTTTTACTATTTCGTTGGCATCAGGTGGAGCAAGCCATATCTGTCCGATAAATCAGCTTTATGTCTCGTCTATCCGATTGTCATATCCGGCTTCCTCTTTTGGACGGCACAATATACGGCAAGGGGATTCTGTGTCTTGCTCCTGTCGGCAAGTGCAGCCTGCATGGGTTATGTGGCAATCAGGCATTACAGGCGCACGCACAGTGTCGCCGTTTCCATTCTTGTGTTCCTTGTATGTTCATTTGTCCTTCCAAGCATATCCATCGGCTACAACCGATACAATGGCATTGAGACCAAACGATGGTTTAATTGCAGGACTTACCATTATTCCTCACGCGGACTGTTGTACGTGCTTAAAGATGGAGCCATGGGCATACGTGACCGCTTTGGCTTGGTTATGCCGTGCGAGTATGAATGGGTCATGCCAATGGGAAACAAACTGAAACCTTTTGTCAAGTTTCAGGACGGCTTTGCATGGGGTATATATGATTTAGAACGCCAAGAAATAGTGGTACAGCCTGAATACCGGGACATTTTCGAATATGATAATAATGTATGGCGGTTGATTCCCGAAGAAGGAGGAAACGACAAATACTTCATCGGCCCGAAGTTCTACTGCCGGTTTGATATGGATAACTGGAGACTTTCCGATAATCCTGAGGGATATGAGCCTTCTGTCAGTCTGTGCCTGAGGTATGACCATGATATTCCGCACGCGGATGATTTGGGCAAGTTGCTTTACACGATGGTTGCAACCCTTTCCACGAAAAACGACAGTGTTTCTTATGCAGACCTCTATTGGAACTGGGGATTGCTAATAAGTAGCGAGATTGACAGCTTGAATCTATGTGCAGGACTGTTCGAAAGTCCAGATTCATTACGTTATGACATGGCCATGGATGCAATAGCGGAATACATACATGAAAGCAGTGGTGGCAACCAACCGGAAATGAATTGCTGGAGCTATGTCATGGCCGTCATGGAGAATTACAGGATGATTCATGCCAATCAAGCGTTGGCAGACAGTTTGCCTGATTTGGATATGCGTCGTGAATACACGCTTTATAACGAATATATGGTGGCATTGGAAGAATGGGAGTCGTGTCTTGATGCCGCTTTCGGGGAGAATTATTCATCCAAGCCAATGGATGTAAACGTCGCTACCAAATACAGATTCAATAAACGGCGGCAGTCGTTGGAAGAGTTCCTGAATGTACTGAGCCATAAGCAACAGATAAATTGCAAAGGCAAGGTAAGTGACAGGTTGGTACAACGTCATTTTGATGATATGGCCAAACCTTACCGAAACACTGATTTGGGTGAATATTACGTTGACAACATCAGATACAGTTTCAATAATTGGGTTGATTTCCGAAATGAAATTGCGTCTAAAATGCCAAGAAACCTCTCAATAGCTTATAGCAACCAGACAGAAAACCTGAAACGTGAACTGGTATATGGGGATTGATGCTATATTCTATAGGTTAAAAATCATGGATTAATGACTGGTGTAGCTTTACATATTCATGGTCGATTTGAAATAAGTATCAGGTTTAAGCCAAACCAATCATTAGAAATTTGCAGGCAAAGTACAAATAAACTATGTTTTTGCATTGAGTCAAGACACGAATTCAGGATAAAGGAATTATTATAAAAGCTCCAGTTTTGCCGTTTTCTCAACATACAAAAGCAAAGCTGATGTTTTCATACATTTCCATATCTAAATTCTTGTCAAATCATTGATAATACAGAAATTAATGTAACTATCCTTGGTAATCATCGCTTGTATATCTTGTAACTATTTGACAATCAACCATAAAGGTGCAAAATGTTTGCAAAATTACTAACTTTTATTTGATTTTATTTTCCCGAACTAACTATATAAATCATTTTTACAGATACGCACTGAGATTAATTTCTTTTTTTTATTTTCAGACTACTTCATAAAACTTTCAACGCTTAATATCATTACTCCTCATTGTAAAAAGTCGTCCAAAGCGATAAAATGCGCTTTCCAAGCCCTTAAAGCCTAATCAGTGAAATTTAACATTAAGCGTCCGAAAGTGATAAAACGCGCTTAAAGAAGTCTAAAAGCCTGATTAGTGAGATAGGATAAAAATTCAAGTTTTATGATAATAAAATATTTAAACAAATTATTCTCTGATGAAGTGCAGTATTCAGGGGACCGTCAGGATTGTGTTTCTCCAGATGTAATCACAAACAAAGTAAACACGGTGATAGTGCCGGACAAATTCAAGAAGGATATAGAAGCACTTGAAACTTACATCGGCAGAAAACTTGAAAGCGGACTCTGTATTAAGGTTGACTTGTCCGAATTGTTGACTGTTATACCAAGGGAGAGGAAAAGAACTGATGCTTATAAGACATTAGTAAAGTTCCTTAAAGACGAGTTCGGGATAGACCTGATTATCAATTCAAAAAAGCAGAAAGGAGATATTTATGAAAAATGAAAAGGTAAGAAACGGCGTAAGAACCTGTAAACACTTTGCCAAATCGGTTAAAATCTCCGAAAACGGTTTATTGGTGGAAAAGGAATTTATAGGCCATGAAGATGGGAACAGGTTAACAAGGCTTGGTTCCTTTAATCACGAAAGCAAGAATAATAGTTCAATTGAGTGCCCAACCCCTTAACTATGGATATGCAAAATGACAAATAATAATGAATTACAAACAGACAAAAAAATAAAAATCCAAGAATAACATGATGAAAATAAAAAGACAGAACGATAATAAAGCAAGAGTTCTAATGAGCAACGGTGACATAATGGAAGTAAAGTACAAGTCGGAGTTGCTGGACCGGATAAGGGAGGACCTCATTGCCATTGAAAACGAAACGTCGGACTGTAACCAAGAATCTTTCACCGAGGATGACGTATGGCCGCTTTATGAGTTTCTTTTAAGTAGGCACAAGGACGACTGGGTGGTGATTGACGATATGAAGGATGACGGTGAAGAAGTGGACTCAGACACAGAGGATTCCTATTATGAAGAAGAGTATTTTTATGAGGAGGAACATACTGTCAATGATGAATATGAAGATAAAACGGACTTGTGAATATGGAGGAGCCGTTTAATATAAGTCCACTTTCTATTGGCGATGGATTTACGGTTGGCTTGAAAACCGGACTCTGCATTGAAACGACCTTGCAGGAAATACTTGGAATATGTCCGCGTGAGAAAGTCGTAGTGATGCTTACAAAGGACAGGCCGGATATTTAAAAAGAAGCTACGGTATAAATTTGATAATTAAATCACAAAAACAAGTAAAATATTATGAATAAAAAGATATTATTAGTAGGTAAGGTTCACGAGATTGAACCTTCTACAATCATGAGTGTACAACAGGAAATACAGAATGACTTGGACAGTGTAACAGGTGAGCGCAGGGTGGTTTTCTCCGCTTGCAATCCGTCTGACAATGAATTCGAGTTTACATTCAACCGCACATCCTTGCAGAACTTGGTTGAGGAGGGTAAAATAAACTCCGCCGATGCAGATACCATAACAGGCACAGGGTTAAATGGTTTCATAATGCCGGAGCCATATCCAAAAGCACCGTTCGGAAGTTATTTCAATACCTTCATCGACATAGATGATTTTGTTGAAAGCTACAAGAAGTCTGCAAGGAAGTTGGGTGCAAGCCGCATGAAGGACATCAAACTGGAGATAACCCCCGAGTATGTAAAGTTAAGGCTGGTATATTGACAAAATGTAAAAACGTAGTAAAAAGAACAACGTGCCGTCAGGAGTTACCCTCTTGGCGGTTTTTATTTTCTCTTTCTTGAAAAATTACAAGTTGTTTTACAATAAAAATGTCGTTTTATTGCGCAAAATGACAAAAAGGGAAATTCTGAAGCCTCCAAATTCTTACCTGTGAATTAAAAAAAAGATATATTATGGAAGAATTAAATTCATTAGTGTCCCGTTAAAATGAGACGAGTTAAACAATTAATCAAATAGCCCCGGAATAATGGGATTATTTAGATCTTTGACATCATTGAAATTAGTCTTGTCGAACAGGTCACGCAAGTAGGTTTTGTCTGTCAATGATATGCTGAGAATTTGCAAAACTTCATAGGTTGAGCGTTTCAACTTCATATCATGTTGGACAATAGCCACAAGACAGTATGTGATAATAGCCACACTGATTTGTATGCGGACGGCGTTCTCTGTTGTGCCCCAGAATTTCTTTATCTTGAGGTGCT
>NZ_JACJJG010000035.1 GCF_016899855.1 Marseilla massiliensis | reverse complement strand
GTGTTCGTCGACCTGTTCTGCGGCGGGTGCAACGTAGGCATGAACGTCAAGGCAGGACACACTGTATACAACGACACATCCAAGCCCCTGATAGGCCTGTTGAAGACGCTAAGGCGCCTGAACGCCGACACGATGGTGGCACGTGTCAACGCTCTCGTCGACGAGTTCGGCCTCAGCCGCACACGAGACCATAACTTCGCCTATTACGGCGGCGACGCCAACCTTGGCGTGTCGGTGTATAACAGGGACAAGTACCTGCAGCTGCGCGAGCGGTTCAACTCCTACCCGAAGAAAGACAACCAGTACTACATATACCTGTACACGCTGATTGTGTTCGGATTCAACAACCAAATGCGCTTCAACGACAACGGAACGTTCAACCTACCGGTAGGCAAACGCGACTTCAACACCGCCATCGAGGGCAAGCTCATACGGTTCATGAAAGCCCTGCGCGCCCAGGACTGCGAGTTCAGCACCAAGGACTTCCGCCGTTTCAACTTCGACCAGCTTACGGAGCGCAGCCTCGTATACTGCGACCCGCCATACCTCATCACGACGGCGACGTACAACGAGAAAGACGGATGGACCGCAAAAGACGAACAAGACCTGCTGGCGCTGCTCGACAGGCTCAACGCCCGTGGACTAAGATTTGCCCTGTCCAACGTCCTTGAGCACGAAGGCAAGCGCAACGTGATACTGCAGGACTGGCTCGGGCGCAACCGGTACCGAACACATGAGCTGTTCATGGACTACCACTACAGCAACTACCGGAAGAAATCCAGGGCTGCCGACTCCAAGGAAGTATTGATTACCAACTTTTAGCATCACCGGATATGGAATACAAGAAGATACCGTACACGTCATTCATGTGGAAACTCGGCACCACGTCATTCCGCACAAAAGAGTTCAACTACAAGACCGAGCGCCAGCTCGCCCTGCTTGACGCTTTCTGGAAAAACCCCGATAACGCCTCGCAAGGATGGGAAAAGAAATACATGGCGCCCGGGCAAAATGACATATACGAAATCAAGGTAAGATACTACGACTACCTGGTAGACAACGGATTCATGGAAGGCGGCGAGCCCTGGAGCCGGAAATACAAGACCGCGAGGGAGAAGACCAGCGGACTGTATGACATGGGGCTGATCAACGAAAACCACCGCCTGACCGAAGCCGGCAGGTACCTGCTCGAACTATCGACCAGCCTGCGGTACAACGAAAAGACACCGATAGGCATATCCATGGACAGCATGCTGTACCTTGAACAACTGCTGAAACTGAGCCAAAAAATAAACGGACAGACAGTAAGGCCGCTCATTGTGATACTTTACCTGCTGTCAAGACTCGACTATCTAAGCCATAACGAGTTTTGCTATCTCATGCCTTTATGCACCGACTGGCATTCAACTGAACACATCATAAGCCTTACCCACAGGCTGCGCAACCGTGAAGTGACGATTAACCAGGTGATAACGGAAGTGATGATGTCGAAAAGCAACTACGCCGAAGGGCTGAGACGATTTGCAAACATGCCATTCTCGGAAGAAATGCTGCTCTCCGTCAGCATGAACCGCAAAAGCGCGGCGTACGACAGGAGTTACGTTACCCTATACAAAGAAATGCACTCCGTGTACATGGAAGGGGACACGTCAAGGATTATACCGATGTTTGACAGTCTCAAAAAGTTCCAGCAATCCATATCTATAAAATGGAAGACAATGCTATTCAAATCGCCCGTTGCCGCCAGGGTAAAAAATAATCCTGAAGGAAACTTACGCCCGCTTCCCGTTAGCGCGACATATACTGAAAAAGACTTCAACGCATTCTTCTTTGTCACAATGCACTTGTTTAAGGCCAAAGCCACATTGGAAGACTACCAAGACCTCAACAAGCGCTACCTGGGATTAACAAACTGCTTCATATTCGACGACAAACAAGTAAAGCTTGACATTGTACCGAAGCACCTATTCGCATCCCCTATAGACGAATTATACAAACAGGCTTACAGGAAATGCCACCTGCTGGAACGGAAAACGAGCTTGGCCGAAATATGCGAAACGCTTGTATTTAACGAAAAGGACATCATTGACGGCGTAAGCAGTGAACTCGGAACCGACATACAAACAATAGAAGAGGCGTTCGACGAAGTCGACAAAATAAGGTACGATCGCTTCAACAAGATGATTGACACGCACTTCCAGAACAACACTTTACTGACATTGCTCGACGCCTTCGACAAACGCAACGACGCGAACATAAACCGCATAGTCACCGACAACGCCGACGTACCCACAATATTTGAATATGTGCTTGGAATAATATGGTACAAGGTGAGCGGAAGGAGAGGGAAAATCCTTGACTACCTAAAACTGTCCCTTGACGCAAACCTGCTGCCAGTAACACACGCGGCGGGCGGCGAGGCCGACATCGTATGGGAATATCCGGCCGTGCCCGCATATCCGGGCCATTCCCTCTTGCTGGAGGCTACGTTAACGGACAAGACAAACCAAAGGCGCATGGAAATGGAACCCGTGTCCAGACACTTGGGCAACCATCTGCTACGGACAGGAAACACTAACAGCTATTGTGTGTTTGTGACAACCAACCTGAACGTAAACGTAATAAGTGACTTCATGAACAGGAAAAACTCACTGTATTGCTGCCCGACCAATCCGGACAAATACGTTGAAGGGATGAAGATTATACCGCTGAGCACACGCGACTTAAAAGAAATTATAAGGCAAGGGATAAGATATGAAGACCTGTACCGACATTTCGAGACTGCATACGAAGCGAACGAACGCCATCCGCAAAAATGGTATGACAATTACGTGTGCATAACAGGCACAGACCAGGCCGCAATCAGCATGAAACCATAGCGGACAAGATTATATGACATAAAAAACTGAAAAGAGCCGCGGCAACCGGTTGAACGGTGTCGCGGCTCAATTATTCTAAATAACGCGCCTTAGCCTTGCGGCTCACGGCTTTCGCTATTTCACTTGTACGACAAGGTATTTGCTCGTGCTCCAGAAGAGCTGCGGATTGGTGATGTGCAAGATATACTGGTCTTGCGCGTCACGCTCAAGTTTGTAGCTGCTTGACGGGTGCATGGTCAAGAGTTTTGCCGACTTGCTATAGAGCTTAAGTGCCTTGAGGGTGCGAATGTCACACTTGGTGAAATAGCTCTTGTTGAAGTTTGACTGGAGAACCTTACCCTTTACGAGTATGTTCTGTTCCTTCAGTTCCTTCTTCGTGCCGAAGACGTACCATGCCGTGTTAAGCTGTTTGTCCTGGGCGTTGATGGTGTTGGCCTTCTTGGCGTTGTCGTCCTGTAATGTGCTTACGTTCTTGTTAAGGGTGGTGACCGTGCGGTCAAGCTCTTCAATGTGTATGTCTTTTGCCTCGAGCTGGGCATACAGGTCCTTTATCTGATGGTCCTTGTCCTCAAGCTGGCGCGTAAGGTCCTCGATTGTCTTCTGCAGCTGCTCGCTCTTTATTGAACCGCTCTTTACCTGCTGGCGCAATTTTGACAAAAGCTCGCGGTTCTCAGCCATACGCTGCTGGATGAACTGCATGTTCTCACGGATTTGCTGCTGGCGGTTGGCTCCTTCGCCGTCCTTTGCCACGCTTACACGATTCTCGGCCTCGTTAATCTGGCGGAATCCTTCCTCCACCTCGTTGAGTATCCCCATCATGTCATTGATTTCGTTGTCTTTCTGCTCGAGAACCTTCTGCAATGAGTCGGCACGGCTCTCTTGTGGAAGGTCTGACGACGAGGTCTTACCGTTGTTGCATGCGACAAGCGTAAATATACATGCCGCTAAAAATAATACTTTCTTCATATACGATAGTTTTACGTTAGTTTCTCTTTATATTGAAAGTCCAAAGGGCAACTGAGCGGAAAACGGGATGTTGTGTCATTCACGGTCTTTCGTCGTTTTACCGTTTCCTTTCCCTCTCCCGTCTTCAAGCTTACTTTTCCCTTCCACCACTATTACAAATTCTCCGCGTGGAGCTGTCTCCGTAAAATGCGCTATGGCTTCGGCAAGCGTTCCACGTACGCTTTCCTCATGTATCTTTGATATTTCGCGGCAAGCGCTTACACGGCGATCTTCACCGAAATATTCAGCAAACTGCTTGAGTGTTTTCAATACCCGGTAAGGAGATTCATAAAACACCATGGTACGGCGCTCGTCACGCAGTGCTTCGAGAAGCGTGGCCCTCCCCTTTTTCTGCGGCAGGAATCCTTCAAAACAAAAGCGGTCGCACGGCAAGCCCGACGACACCAAGGCCGGAACAAAAGCCGTGGCTCCAGGGAGGCACTGCACGGTTATACCCGCATTGACGGCTTCACGCACAAGGAAAAAGCCAGGATCGCTTATCCCAGGAGTGCCAGCATCGCTAATAAGGGCTATGGTCTCTCCTGCCTTGAGACGCTCTACGATTGAGGCGGAAGTGCCGTGTTCGTTAAACTTATGGTGCGACATGAGCTTGTTGCTGATATTGAAATGCTTTAGCAGGACGCCCGACGTACGGGTGTCCTCAGCCAAGATTAGGTCTGCCTCCTTCAGCACTCGCACAGCCCTCATCGTCATGTCTTCAAGATTACCCACCGGCGTGGGCACGATATACAATAAGCCCATATTTCGGTACAAATATAGGTAAATAATCATCTACGACAAAAAAACGGCGTATTTCTTTGCAATTTTTAAAACGTCTTTGTAATTTTGCGCCGAAATGGATAATAATTTTACAGGTGAGACGCACCGTCCGGGAAGAATAGAAGTGATATGTGGCTCAATGTTTTCCGGCAAGACGGAAGAGCTTATAAGAAGATTGAAACGTGCCGAATTCGCAAGGCAAAAAGTGGAAATCTTCAAACCGGCCATAGACACACGATATTCCGATGATGAAGTGGTGAGCCATGACCGCCACTCAATACCGAGCACACCGGTGGACTCCTCGTCATCAATACTGCTGCTGTCTTCCGACATAGAAGTTGTTGGCATCGACGAAGCGCAGTTTTTCGACGATGGCCTGGTAAATGTATGCAATGACTTGGCCAATAGAGGCGTGCGGGTAATCGTCGCAGGCCTGGATATGGATTATAAAGGCATACCGTTCGGTCCGATTCCGGCCCTATGCGCCGTTGCCGACGAGGTAACCAAAGTACATGCAATATGCGTAAGGTGCGGTTCGGTTGCTTATGCAAGCCACCGGCTTGTCGCCAACAGCAAAAGAGTAATGCTTGGGGAGCAAAGCGAATACGAGCCGTTATGCCGTGAATGTTACCGAAAAGCGACGGAAGAGGAAGCCCGATTGCAGGCAGGAAACAAACAATGATAAGATAAAGAAAAACAAGTGCGCCGGCAACATAAATTAAATTATGGATTAATTGAATTATGCTTGAAGAAAAGATAACATTCGACAAATTCATAAGATGGTCGTTAACGGCTGTGGTAGTGGTCATAGTACTGCTTCTTATGAATTACCTCAGCAGTGTGCTGCTGCCGTTTTTCGTGGCATGGCTACTGGCTTACATGATATACCCAATCGTGAAATTTGTGCAATACAAGATGCACGTACCCACAAGGGTGCTGTCGATCATAATCTCAATTGTCTTTATCGTTGCCGTAATAGGTGGTATCTTTTACCTAATTGTGCCGCCAATGATTGAACAGTTTGACAAGCTAAGCGAGGTAATATCCCGATACCTTCACCAAAAGACGCACATAAACAACTTCCCCGTAGCTATACAGCAATGGCTGAATGAATACAAGGACGAAATCCAGAAATTCATGCAACAGGAGGATGTAGTCCAAGCCATAAAGGGAGCCATGCCGAAAGTGTTTTCAGTAATAGGACAAACGGCAAACGTCATCCTAAGCATTGTAGCGTCGCTTATAACCCTGCTCTACCTCTTTTTCATACTCCTTGATTATGAAAGGCTCGCTTCCGGATTCATCAAGATTTTCCCAAAAAAGAACAGGCCGTTTTGGCATGCGCTTATAAACGACGTCGAACGCGAGATGAACAGCTACATCCGTGGACAAGGCCTCGTGGCATTATGCATAGGAATACTTTTCTGTATAGGCTTTACCATCATAGGATTCCCAATGGCAATCGGACTCGGCATACTGATAGGCATACTCAGCCTCATTCCCTACGTCCACGGTCTGGCATTCATCCCTATGGTAATACTTTCGTTACTCAAGGCCGCCGATACGGGCCAGAACTTTTGGGTGATTTTCGCATCGGCAACAGGAGTATTCGTCATCGTACAAATAATAACCGACATGGTGCTTACCCCCAAAATAATGGGCAAGGCAATGGGCCTCAATCCTGCAGTAATCTTATTGTCGCTCTCTGTATGGGGAGCCTTGCTCGGTTTCATAGGACTCATCATCGCCCTACCGCTAACGACACTCATCATAGCATACTACCAGCGTTATATAACAAAAGAAAATATTGACGAACCAGCAGTTCCAGATAAAGACATCTCGCCCCAAACGCAATCGTCAACATATAAAACCGCCGTAAATCAAAGTATTGCACCAAGCCAAAATGAAGAAAAAAGGCAAAAAGACGGCAAATAATTTGGTCATTACAAGAAAAAAGCATACCTTTGCACTCGCTTTACGAACGTAATGAATAATCAGATCCGTTAGCTCAGCTGGTAGAGCACAACACTTTTAATGTTGGGGTCTTGGGTTCGAGCCCCAAACGGATCACAGAAACAAAGCCAAAAACAACGAAAACCGCTGATAATCAAGCATTATCGGCGGTTTTTCTTTTATCCACGGACTGCATTTCATGGCAAAATGGGGCAGTAAGAGGTGGCTTATTCGGTGGACTTTGATGCCGACAAAATAAAGTCCACCTATTTGTATCATACTTCTCTGATTTTCAATGTTTTACGATTTTGCAATTGCCTGTTTTCTACTTAATTTTACAACCCCAAAACAATGCAGTTATGACAGTGCAAAGAAGTTATTTTACGGTACTCTTCTTCGTGAAGAAATCCAAGCCCCTCAAAAACGGGGAAGTTCCAATCTGTATGCGCATCACAGTGAACGGCAAGCGTGCGGAAGTGCAAATCAGGCGAAGCGTTGAGGCTGAATGCTGGAATGCCCAGAAAGAATGCGCCATAGGCAAAGACAGGAAGCACATGGAACTGAATCATTATCTGGAAACAGTCCGCACCCGCGTACTCCAAATCCACCGTGAACTGGAGCAGGACGGAAAGCCGGTGACTGCCGAAATCCTTAAACGCAATTATAGCGGAGGCTCTGATTCACCGCGTATGCTTGTAGAGACTTTCAATGAGCACAACAAGCAATACCGTGAGCTTATGGGCAGGGATTATGTCAGGGGCACAGTGCTCCGCTACGAGCGGACGGCAAGGTATCTTGGCGAGTTTATCCGGGAGCGTTTCAATACTGCCGACATACCGTTGAAGGATGTTGACCATGATTTCATCATGCGTTTTGAACGCTTCATCAAGGTAGAGAAAAACTGTGCACAGAACGCAACCGTCAAATATCTGAAAAACCTGAAAAAGGTAATCAAGGAAGCGTTGGCTAACAAATGGATAACCGAGGACCCTTTCTTCGGCATTCACTTTAAGCTGACGAAAAGCAACAGGGTGTTTCTTACAGAAGATGAATTGCAACTGATAATAAACAAGGATTTTGACATACCGCGCCTTGCCGTTGTACGCGACATTTTCCTGTTTTGCGCCTTCACTGGTTTGGCGTTTACAGACGTCCAGCACCTGAAACACGGACACATAACCGTGGATTCCAACGGTGAATATTGGATACGCAAGGCAAGGGAAAAGACGGACAACATGTGCGACATACCTTTGCTTGACATTCCACGCATGATAATGGAAAAGTACAAGTCACATCCTACTTGTATAAAGAAAGGTGTAGTATTGCCCGTGCCGAGCAACCAGCGCATGAACAGCTATTTGAAAGAAATAGCGGATGCCTGCCATATAAACAAGCCTTTAAGCACTCACGTCGCCCGGCACACGTTTGCCACGATAGCCCTTGCGAACAATGTCTCGATAGAGTCGATAGCGAAAATGCTCGGCCATTCAAGCATTATGACAACAAAAATCTACGCGAGGGTTATGGACAAGACCATCTCGCGTGAGATGCAGACAATGCGCAGGAAATTTGCCTTGTAGAAAATATCTCTGCGTATTCAGAAAAGCCGCTTCAATTTTCAATGAGGCGGCTTTTGTCTTTTTGTGATAGGTTCTCTTTCAGCCTTTTATGAAGCAACCATAATGGCAGTTTATGGCTATATGTTGCTCATCATTTTAGAAGTGTAAACATTGGGTGTAAACGGTTTACAATGTTTACACTTTTGGTGTTTACACTTTTCATCACATCAAAAATTTAGCATCCTTTATTTGATTGATAATCAGACGGTTGTCCGACAGCACTGGAAACGGCAAGACAAGCTGGCATTGTTTTCTCAATATAAATTGTTGAACGGCCAAGTAAACGCACGGAACGGCCAGACAGTATTAACCGATAAAAATTTTGAGAACTATGCCTTACATTGACAGTGAAATATTGGAGAAGTTGATAACCACGATGGTTGACGGCTTCGCACGTATAGAAAAGAAGCTGGAACGGATGAACCGGCAAAAGGAATGCCTAGACGGCGACACGCTGCTCGACAACGTTGACCTAGCCGAACTGCTCGGAGTGTCGCAACGCACGCTGGCGCGTTACCGCGAGAAAGGGCTGATACGCTATTACAACATGAAAGACAACGGCAAGAATTTTTATCTTGCTTCCGAGATACAGGAGTTCCTGAAACAGAGGGGAAGATGACGCTTGACACGGAACCGCTTTGCTTATTGCTTCTGTTCATATTGGTCGCAATCAGAATATAAAAACGTCATAAAAGACATTTGAACACAAGTTGTTTCCTGATACGTGGCCTTTTACATTCCAAAAGGCCACGTATCGCAAGCCCAAAGGCGGCATTTTGCGTTGCAAAATATGCCCTTTCGCAACGCATTGAAAATCAATATGTTGCAAAGCCGCTCAACTCTTGGCAGCATGGAACATAAATCTTGACGGCTGAAACCAATGTGGACGCCTGGCAGTTCTTATATTGGCATGAACAAATAAACACATTGCACAATGGCATCAATCAGACTAAAATTCAGGCCTTCAACGGCGCATGGAAAGGAAGGCACTCTGGTGTTCCAACTGATACACGGGCGCTCGGTGCGCAGGATAACGGGCAAGTATAAAATCTTCGCCGAGGAATGGGACGGAAGGGCAGGGCGGATATTGCTGCCGTCACCGTCATCGCCCCGCTACGCTTTCCTCGTTTCGTTGAAGGACGAACTGCAATGGGAACTTGACAGGCTCAGGCGGATGGTGGAGGAGCGCGAAAAAACAACGGGCACGGTAAGCCTTGATGAAATCACGGCAGCCTTTTCGCCCGATACAGACACGCCGGACAGCGTGTTCAACTTCATCCGCAGCCGGATACGGCACAAGAGGCAGCTTGGCAAGGTGCGTTCGGCGGAAACGTACCGTTCGATGCTAAACAGTCTCATGCGTTTCCGTAAGGGTGCCGACCTGACATTCGGCATGGTGGACGGCGGGCTTATGGAGCTATACGAGGCGTGGATGCAAGGATGCGGACTGACGCGCAACACCACCTCTTTTTATATGCGCATCCTGCGCACTAACTACAAACTGGCGGTAGAAAAGGAGCTTACGCCCGACCGGCACCCGTTCAGGCACGTCTACTGCGGCATGGACAAGACCGTGAAAAGGAGCATACCTTTCAGCGACATCAAGAAGATAAACGACCTGGATTTGTCGCGGAAGCCAAGCCTTGACTTCGCGAGGAACATGTTCATGTTCAGCTTCTGCACGCGCGGAATGTCATTCGTCGACATGGCGTACCTGAAGAAAACCGACCTTGACGGCGGCTGCCTGACTTACCGCCGCAAGAAAACGGGGCAGCTTCTGACGGTGGAATGGACATGGCAGATGCAGGCAATCATTGACAAGTACAAGCCTAACGCCACAAGATACCTACTGCCCATAATCACACGCGAGGACGGGAGCGAGCGCAGGCAGTACCAGAACATGATGAGGAAAACCAACAGGCTGCTGAAAGACATCGCACGCCTGGCAGGACTGCCGCTGCCGTTGTCGATGTACTATACCCGCCATTCATGGGCTACAATCGCCCGGGGCAGGGCCGTTCCGCTTGCCGTCATAAGCGAGGCCCTCGGTCACGATTCGGAAACGACAACACAGATATACCTCGACTCGATAAAGTCAAGCGAAGTGGACAAAGCAAACAGCATGATTCTGGAGGGTCTCTGACGCAAAAATTTGTTGCACGAAAATGGACTTCTCCTATTATGAGATGGATATTCTTGTGAAACAACTGAATGTCAATAGCTTACACGGGCTTCACTAAAATATTCCGTCAACAATTTGCCAAAACCGTTGACGCTTCATAAAAAATATATGCAAATAAATACGCCAAACCGCTTGATGTTTAATTATTTTTTCTACCTTTGCAACAGAATATCCATCTCATAATAGGAGACGGACAAAAATCCGTCATGAAAATCAATACCAACACAAACGCTATTATGAGTAGTGACGGAGATGGAACAATCCTATGGATTTAAGGGAAGTCAACAACATGTTGAAGCTCGGCGAGCGTATGGGGTGCATGTTCGCGGATGAGGTGATTGTCATTTCTGATGTAATTCGTAATTTGATAAAGCAGAAGTACAACAGGACGCAGCACGTACACCTTATATATAATGGCGTTTCGCAACCGGAAATTTGTGATTACCCTGAATATTTTCAGGAGTTGGGCATCAAAAAAGGCAAATACATCTTGGGTATGTGCCGCTTTGTGCCGGAAAAGAATCTGCATCACCTGATAGAAGCATATATTAAAGTGAAAGAACAAAATCCTGATGTAGATATAAAGCTCGTATTGGCTGGGGATACGGATTTTGAGGATGATTATTCACGCAACCTTAAAGAAATGGCAAGGAAGAACAGCGTTGTATTGACTGGATTTATCAAAGGACGTAAGCTGCATTCGCTCCTTACCAATTGCCTTTGCTATTGCCTACCGTCGAGTCATGAGGGTTTGCCCATTGCGTTGCTGGAAGCTATGAGTTATGGTGTGAAGGTAATTGTCAGTGACATTTCGGCAAACAAGGAAGTTGGTTTGCCGGAAAGCGATTACTTTCCCGTAGGCAACGTCAGTATGCTTACCGAAAAGTTGGAATCGGTTATCGAGCAACCCTTGCAGCATATTGATTACGATATGAAGAAATACGACTGGGAGAAGATTGCCGACCAAGTTATAAATGTGTATAAAGAACTAAAATAAACCAACATAAAATTAAAATTATGAAAGGTATAGTATTAGCTGGTGGCAGTGGTACAAGGCTGTATCCTATCACCAAAGGAATCAGCAAGCAACTCATTCCTATCTTCGACAAACCGATGATTTATTATCCCATTTCGGTACTGATGCTTGCCGGCATCAGGGAGATACTGATTATTTCGACGCCTTATGACCTGCCTGGGTTCAAAAGGCTGTTGGGTGACGGCAACCAGTTCGGGGTGAGGTTCGAGTATGCCGAGCAGCCTTCGCCTGACGGACTGGCGCAGGCATTCATTATCGGTGAGGAATTCATTGGTGATGATTGTGCTTGTCTTGTGTTGGGCGACAACATTTTCTACGGTGCCGGACTGACTGCGATGTTAAGGCAAGCCGTGAAGGATGCCGAGGAGAACAACAAGGCTACGGTGTTCGGTTATTGGGTGAGCGACCCTGAGCGTTACGGTGTGGCAGAGTTCGACAAAGACGGGAACTGCCTGAGCATCGAGGAGAAGCCGGAACATCCGAAAAGCAACTATGCCGTAGTAGGATTGTATTTCTATCCGAACAAGGTCGTGGATGTTGCTAAACATATCAAGCCTTCCACCCGTGGGGAATTGGAAATCACAACGGTTAACCAAGAGTTTCTGCATGACAATGAATTGAAAGTACAAACCATGGGACGTGGTTTTGCCTGGCTGGATACAGGCACACACGATTCTCTTTCCGAGGCATCAACGTTCATCGAGGTGCTGGAGAAACGTCAAGGCTTGAAAGTAGCTTGTCTGGAGGGAATCGCTTACCGGAAAGGTTGGATCACGGCAGAGAAACTTCGTGAGGTGGCACAGCCGATGTTGAAGAATGACTATGGCAAGTACCTGCTTTCTGTTCTTGACGAGAAAGAGGAAACATTGGAGAAGAACTTAGAATATTAGGGAATATGGAAGTAATCAGAACAGCAATAGACGGCGTGGTGATTATCGAGCCACGCATCTTTAAGGATGCCCGCGGATATTTCTTCGAGAGCTTCTCGCAAAGGGAGTTTGACGAGAAAGTCGGGCATGTGGCTTTTGTGCAGGACAACGAGAGCATGTCTTCGTATGGCGTGATGAGGGGATTGCATTTCCAGCGTCCGCCGTTTACGCAAGCCAAACTGGTGCGATGTGTGAAGGGGAAGGTGCTGGATGTTGCCGTAGACATCCGCAAAGGTTCGCCCACTTACGGGAAACATGTCGCTGTGGAACTGACCGAGGACAATCACCGGCAGTTCTTCATCCCGAAGGGGTTTGCGCATGGTTTTGCCGTGTTGAGCGAGACGGCAATATTCCAATATAAATGCGATGAGTTCTATCATCCCGAAGCCGATGGCGGCATCAGTATCCTTGACGACAGCTTGGGCATTGACTGGCAGATACCGACCGAACACGCCATACTCAGCGAGAAGGATACGAAACACCCGTTGCTGAAAGACTTTGAATCTCCTTTTAATATATAGGTAACGAGTTGACAAGTTAACGAGATGGCAAGGTCCTGAATCGTTTTGCGATTGGTATCTAAAACCTTGTCTACTCGTCAACTGAAACCTTGTAAACTGATAAAACAATGAACATACTTGTAACAGGCGCAAACGGCCAGCTTGGCAACGAGATGCGCATCATTAGCAAAGAGACGGACGACAACTATACTTTTACCGATGTGGTGGAAGTTGAAGGGGTCGAAACGGCCATCCTTGACATTACCGATGCCGAGGCGGTGAAAGGCATGGTGAAGGAAAAAGGCATACGGTGCATCGTGAACTGTGCCGCTTATACCAACGTGGACAAGGCGGAAAGCGATGAAGCTTTGTGCCGGAAACTGAACGCCGATGCCCCGAAGATACTTGCCGAGGCGATGAAAGAAGTAAATGGATTGCTTGTGCAGATTTCTACGGACTATGTTTTCGGTGGAGACCCGTACAACACCCCCTGCCGTGAAGACCAGAAAGGCACGCCTACTGGGGCTTACGGCAAGACAAAATTAGAGGGCGAGCAGAACATCGAGGCGGTAGGCTGCGATTATGTCATCATCCGCACGGCATGGCTCTACTCCGAATACGGCAAGAATTTCGTCAAGACCATGCTCAACCTAACGGCAACGAAACCGAAACTCACCGTCGTCTTCGACCAAGCAGGAACTCCTACCTATGCCTACGACCTTGCGGTTGCCATAAAGACCGTACTTGAAGACTATGAGAAAGAGAACCCGACGGACGGTTATTCAAAGCGCGGCATATACCATTTCAGCAACGAGGGCGTCTGCTCGTGGTTCGACTTCACGAAGAAAATCGCCGAGCTTGCGGGCAATACGGCATGCGACATTGAGCCTTGCCACAGCAATGAGTTCCCCAGTCCGGTAAAACGTCCGGCATATTCGGTGCTGGACAAGACAAAAATCAAGGAGACATTCGGATTGAAGGTCCCTTATTGGACGGATTCGCTGAAGGTCTGCATGAAGAACATGAATGTCCTAAAACAATAACATCACTAAAACATCGAACGACATGGAATTCAAGAGAAACATCATCATAACAGGCGGGGCGGGCTTCATCGGTTCGCACGTGGTACGTCTGTTCGTCAACAAATACCCTGAGTACCGCATCATCAACCTCGACAAGCTGACGTATGCGGGCAACCTTGCCAACCTGAAGGACGTGGAAAACAAACCGAACTATACTTTCGTGAAAGCCGACATTTGTGACTATGAGACGGTGAAGTCGCTGATGAAGAAATACTACGTTGACGGTATCATCCACCTTGCTGCCGAGAGCCATGTGGACCGGAGCATTAAAGACCCGTTCACATTCGCGCATACAAACGTTATCGGCACATTGACGCTGCTTCAAGCGGCAAAGGAATATTGGGAAAGCCTGCCCGAAGGCTACGAGGGCAAACGCTTCTACCACATCTCTACGGACGAGGTTTACGGCGCGTTGGAACTGTCAAATCCAGAAGGTATAGAGTCGCCGTTCACGACAAAAGCATCATCGGAACACCACCACGCTTACGGCACGGAATTCTTCACCGAGGAGACGAAGTACAATCCACACTCGCCTTACTCGGCATCAAAGGCAAGTTCAGACCACTTCGTCCGTGCTTTCCACGACACCTATGGAATGCCGACCATTGTGACTAACTGCTCGAACAACTACGGACCTTACCAGTTCCCGGAAAAGCTCATCCCCCTGTTCATCAACAACATCCGCCACAAGAAGCCGCTGCCCGTTTACGGAAAGGGCGAGAACGTGCGCGACTGGCTCTACGTTGAAGACCACGCCCGCGCCATCGACCTCATCTTCCACAAAGGCAAGACGGCCGACACATACAACATCGGCGGCTTTAACGAGTGGAAGAACATCGACATTATCAAGGTGGTCATCAAGACCGTAGACCGCCTGTTAGGACGTAAGGAAAGCGAGGACATGGACTTGATTACCTATGTGACCGACCGCAAGGGCCACGATATGCGTTATGCCATAGATTCAAGAAAACTGCAACGTGAACTGGGCTGGGAGCCGAGCCTACAGTTCGAGGAGGGTATCGAGAAGACCGTCCGCTGGTATTTGGATAACCAAGCGTGGATGGACAACGTGACGAGTGGCGACTACCAAAAGTATTACGACGAGATGTACAAGAACAGGTAAAAATCTTTCTAATTAGAAATAAGGGGCAAGGTACGTAAAGATGCCTTGCCCTTATTTGTTTTTAACAGCTTTTTGACATTCTTTTGTGATGGAACAAGCAGGATACATCCTACGTAACTATCAGGAGGACATAAGACACCGTGTCATTGAGGCATGGAAATGTCATAGCAGTGTGCTTGTGCAAATGCCGACAGGCACAGGAAAGACGCATGTACTCGCTTCGCTCGTAACAGAACATTTAAAGATAGACAAAATCGAAGCAAGTTGCCGTGTCTGGATTGTTGCACACCGAAGAGAACTTGTTGAACAGATTGAAGGGATAGTGGCAAGATATGGATATGGCTTGAAAACACAGGACGGCATTGTTAAAGTGCTGTCCATTCAATGGCTTTCACTCCATTGGGAGGATGTCAAGACAGAGAATCCGGGTCTAATTGTGATAGACGAAGCCCATCATGCCCTTGCTGAAACCTACAAAGAACTGTGGCAACGCTATCCGAATGCCAAGAAGTTGGGCATGACCGCCACGCCCTGCCGGTTGAACCGCAAAGGTTTTACGGATTTGTTTGAGGTGCTGATTACTTCGGACAGCATAGCGGACTTCATCAAACAAGGCTGGCTTTCTCCTTTTGATTATGTGTCCATACGTCCGGACAGTGAAGACCAGCGGTTAATAAATGGATTGGAGAAACGTGGAGTGGACGGGGACTATCAGATAAAGGAGATGAACGCCGTACTCAACCGTCGGCCAACAATCGAAAGACTGTACAAAAGCGTCAGACAATATGCCAACGAAAAGAAAGGCATCGTCTATGCCATAAGCATCAGCCACGCACGGAACATCGCCTCATACTATAATAATAAAGGTATGAATGCCGTCGCCATTGACAGCAGGACACCCGCTAAAGAACGCAGGCACTTGGTGGAGGACTTCAGGCAAGGCAAGATACAGGTGTTGGTCATGTTGACGTGTTCAGCGAAGGCTTCGATTGTCCAGACGTGGAGTTCATCCAGTTGGCGCGGCCCACATTGTCGCTATCGAAATATCTGCAGCAGGTCGGGCGTGGATTAAGGAAGACACAAGGCAAGGACAGTTGCGTAATAATAGACAACGTTGGGCTTTACCGCCTGTTCGGGTTGCCTACGGCCAGCCATGACTGGCAGGCCATGTTTGAGGGACGACTGGCAGGAAAAGGCGTAACACACGCACGGCGGCGGACTAACGGATATGATTGTGCGGTAAGAAACGTCGTGGACAGCGAGATTGTGCGGCACGAAAGCGACTTGGAATTAGTGATGTCGCATGAACAACTGTTGGATAGCCTGAATACGGGAATATGTCTGTCGGAGGACGCAACAAGCACAACATTGCGGCCATTCAAAGACAGGACGACAGGTCTGTACGGACTGAAGCAAGGAGATAAAATAACGGCATTGCCGCAATATGAAGCTATGTTCGATGTTGACGGCGCGATAGCCGTTGTACGTTTTAAGGATAAATGTGTCGGCATCGTCAACGGGAACGGCGAGATTATGACACGCCTCGGACGGTATGCGAGGGCGAGACTGCTGAAAGACAACATCCTTTCGGTGACGGACGTCAACGGGCAGGCAGCTTACATCGACTTGTACAACGAGCGGACATACACGAAGAAGCCCAAGGTTGTGGCGTTCGGACAGGTGCAACTGCTTGAGGTTGACGGCGTGTATTACAGCCGGACGAAGGAACTTTACAAGACAAGGCGCGGCATCCACGCCGGCGACATATTCAATTACGGGTTCTGCGTCAGGATTTGCGACTACCTTGCCAACCCAAGATGCAGGCAGGTTGACGAGGATGACGCACGCTGGGGGCACGCAAGCGTGTGCCTGCTTGCAGGAGACCACACGGCTTACTACCATTATAGCGGTATGCTGCCGGGAGGTGGGATAGTGGTAATGGACAAATATTGGAAAATACTATCTTGCCGAGGACGGCAGGAAAAAGCGGTACATAGCCTGTGAGAATCCGAAAACGGTGGACGAGGATTTTGAGGTGGTGATTCCCCGGCTTAAGGCTGAAGCGGAAAGGACGCTTGCGGAAAAGAAAGCGGAGAGGCGACGCGAGGAAGAAAAGAAACGCTGCCAACGGTTGGAGGAATTGAAAGACTGCCGTTCAAGTCAGAGATGAAATGAGGACTGCGGCTCGGCGACAAGGTAGTCGTGCCGCCGATATACAGGAATATGCAGATGCCCGTAGGCTATTATTGCGCCGTAGAAACCAGTCCGTACCGATGGGGAGTAATCATGCTTGACGGCAAGGTTGTCGTCGAGGCCTGTTATTCAAAAGTGGAAATAGGCAGGGACGGAACGGCCAAGCTGACTATCATCCCCGGAATGGTCATGCAGGTGAAGTTGGGTACGTGACAACACCCATTAATGCCTGATATTATTAATGTCGCAAACAAACTCGTTGATACAGAGATGCTTGCGGCATTTATTGTGTTCGGATATTCGGACAAGAAACAGAAAAAATGCAAAAGGTGGCTTTTGGGGCGATAAAAGGACACCTTTTACACGCTGAAAGGCCACGTATTGCAAGCCAATATGTGGCCTTTTGTTTTTGTGTCAGATGCTTATCGGCGTGATACGCATTGTCTCCAAGTTCATGTAAGCCCCACGGTAAGGCGTGCGTCCCTCACGGAGCATTTTCCAAAGCAGGGCGCAACCAACCTGCGCCAGCATGGAATTGACGAACAGATCCTGTTTTTCCAACGCCTCGGCGAGCGAACAGCTCGGCCCGGAGTCTTTCTCGTCGATGGTCGAGTAGCTTACTTCTTCCGTGATGACGTTCAGCTCCGGCACGGTTACGAACTCCTTTGATGACGGCTGGCGGATTTTGTTGCGCACCGTTCCGACGAGTACCTGCCCTATAAACTGCGCATTGCCGAAGTCCATCCAGTACAGCGGTGTCTTATGGTCGTTATTTCTCACGTCGCGGTGTTTTTTCAGGAAGCGCCACAGGTCGAGGCGCGAGCGTACGTTGTCAGTGCAGGTCAAGGTTATGTTGGCCGTCATCGTCTCACCCGTGCGGCAAGGATAACGGAACGCCTCCGCCGTCCATCCCATGCCGAAAAAGCGGTTGATGCGCGTAACGAGGGCCACGGCCTTGTTGAGACCGACTTCGGACGGACTGAACAGTTGCCGCCCGATGTTCGCCTCCGACACCGTGTCGCCGTCAAAAACTGTGACGTGCAGCCCCGGATGTCCGAGCGAACGCAACGCCACGTCCATGCGTGCAAGGTTTGTGACCACCTGCGAACCTGTCCCGCCGGCTCCGATTACGAACACGCTTACTGGATGGTAAGGTGAAAGAAGGTAGTTGTCAGTATAATGAATCCGTTTCATTTCAAAAGGTCTTTAAGTTTCATGTTCATGGGTATCAGTTCCTCGTTGTCGAAGGATTTGTCCCTCGCGTTCTCCGTAACGATGACAAGGTTGCTTCTTGTCGGGTTACAGCCACCGCCGAGATGCGAGAACTCGCTCATCCAGAAACGCCGCTCCCAGCACTCTACGAGACACTCGAACGACGGGTCCGGCGGAAGGTTGAGCGGCGCGTTGCCGAGACATACGCTCGCTCCCGTAACATTGAAGAACGGCGCACGGTATAAAATCTCGTCGTCATTGGGACGTAAGCCCTTGAAAGCGTACACGGACAGGCTGTCCGACCTTGCGTCATAGACAACTCCCGGCACGCCGAACTCACCGTCGGCGATGTCCAGCGTGTCCTTGAAGAACATCCTGCGGCGGCGCGGGGCGTTCCACCACACGTACCGCTCATGGCCGCGCCTCGTGTCGCAGAGGAGCATGTTTTCAGGCAGCCTGCCGTGCGGCGTACCGCAGGCGTCGGCCGAATAGTTCTCAACCAGCGCGTTCATGAAGTCATACGACACCGGCACCGCCGCGCCCATCCTGCCGTTTTCGTTTATCGGGCGCAGTTCGAGATAGCTGTCCCTGCTGTACCCCTCGCCGCATTCGTATGCGATGAGGGCGGCCTTCGGCCTGAAAATCCCGTGTATCTTCCTTGTAAGCTCGTTCATGTCATATTTCTTTTAATTTGAATTAGAAGTTTTCACTGACGTGTTCCACTAAGCGGTAAAACCACTTAGCAAAACGCTCAGGAAAGTCGTCCTCTGTAAACACCTTGTCTGTCTCCGGCGTAATGAGCAGCCTTGTCACCGGCGTGAGGTTGTAGCTTTCGCGCACGTCGGCGGAGAAAGCCTGCATCACTTCAGCCGCAACCTCGTCATCGAGGGAGTAGGCCACGAGCACTTGGCTCTCAAGTCCGGCAGGCATGATGTCCGGATCTTCCTCCTTTGCCCAGTCGTATTCGTAGTCCATTATGCACGGCTTTCCCTTGCCAATGAGAGTCAGGCCGTCCTTGATTATGCCGAGCAATGTCCGTTCGGCTTCGCCTTCAGGGAGGCAGGACTCCAACGCCGTTTCGAGGTCCCGGCAGAAAGCCCTGCCGCCCAACCTCCTGAAAAGCCTTGAAATCCTGCCGTTGTTGTACGATTCCAGCAGACGCAGCGTCCGCCGCCGTTCGGCTTCAGTCCTGCCGTCGTCCGGCTCGTCGTCATAACTGAATGAAAGACAGTCTTCCGCCATGCTGTAATGGTATGAGCCGGTGATGTTACGCATACCGTGGTGCCGGGCGAACCGCCTTATGAACTCAAGCGTTACGCGCCTCACTCCTTTTGAAAGGTTGGCGGTAAAGTCAAGAGGAAGCCACAGCACCTCGTAGTCCGGCCACTTGCTGAAGCGGTACAGGCAGAACGCGGGCCTGCCGCCGTCAAGCTCGATGTTCACGTTCTCGGACACAATGGCGTCAAAAGCCCGGTACAGCTCCGCCATACCGAGCTTCGGATGCCTTGCGTATTTCTTGCAGTTGAACTTCAGCCTCACGCCGAGCCGCCGGGCGTAGTTCGCGGCCGAACGGTACAGGTAGTCGAGGTTCGCCGTTGTCGCGACGTTGGTCTTCACCCCGTCCGTCTCGACATGAAGGCCGGAAGCGACGGGGAGGAGCCTCCCCGTCAGAAAACCGTTACGTTTCCTTGCGGCGGCAGCAGTCTCTGTCTCCGCCGCCTTGTGCCCCGGCTTATGTCCGTTGCCGACATGACGTCCTCTATTATGAGGCGCGCCAGCCGCTCCGTTTCGTAGTCCTGCAAGAGTCTGCATACTTCTTTCCATTTGTTTTTATTGTCCGCTTTCATACTCTCATCCTTTCGTGCCGATGGTTGTCTTGAACTCGTACACGGCGCAGTCGTCCTCCATCACGGGACCGTGGGGAGTGGCGGTTGTCAGTTCCGGGTAAGTCATCGAGTAGAAGTCCATCACGTCGTTGACGGCCATCTCCGGGTTGGGGTCGTCCAGTCTCAGCGTTTCGCCGTTCTTCTTCAGTTTGAACACCCTCTTGAGTCCTTTTATTTCAAGTGCCATAGTCTTTTGTTTTTATAGGTTTGTAATCGGTTTGTGTATCTCCGTTGTTGATTATGTGAACGACATCTCCACCTGCGCCTCGTCCCTCATGCGGCATTCCTGCGGAAAGTCCACGTATTCCGCGTAAGGGTCTTCCCTGAAAGCGTCCATGTCATACTCTTCGTCTTTGTCAGCTCCGTATCCTTGCGGATTTCCGTATTGGGCCGCGTCTTGTTGTGCCGTGGCGTAAGCCGGCTGTTGCGGTGCAGGCTGTACAGGTCTTTGCTGCATTGTCCCGGTTTGGACAGGTTGCGTCGCGGCGGGCATGACAGGCCGTGGCTGGATGTGTTGCCGTCCGGCGGTCGGCGTAGGTGCGGCAGTCTGCACTGTCTGTTGCGGCTGTGTCTGCACTATCGGCTGGAATGCTGTCGGCGGTTGTCCTGCGAACAGGCTGCCTTCCTCCGACTTTCTCCTTACCTCCTGCATCTTTGCCTTCACAGCGTCCTGCTTTTCGGCCGGTGCAATGGTAAGGGCGTGCTTCAGCAACGCCATAGCGTCGGCGAAGCGTCGAGCTGTTACGGACTCGTCAATACGCTTCATCAGCTTGTCGAGCCTGTCGTTCTTTTCTTTTGTCTCCTTGGCCTCTTTCGTCTCCTTTTCCGCAGCCGCCTTGGGCTTGCCCTTTGCGGCGGCTTTCTCCGCCTGACGCTCAAACTCTTTCAGATTCGTCATTATCCCGACGGCCTTGGCCACTGGCGCGACCATAATGTTGGCAAAGCCACAGTCAAGCTCTTCCGGCGTTCCGCTTGCCACCAACGGGATGAATCCGCCGGAAGCCCCGTCTTTTAGTTTCTTGTGTCTCGGCATTACCGCCACTGTAAGTTTGTCGTTCACACGCTTGATGTTGATGCCCACTTCCGTACTATCGGCAAGCAGGCCGTAAATTGTCTGGAAAAACATAATTAAATCTGTTTTATGGGTTAAACTTCGGTTCCATTGAAAAACGCCTTCAGCAGTTGTGCCCTGTCGGGACGTTTTGATATTCCGGCCAGCGGTGCGAGGTAATAACCTATGTGCACCGGCATTCCGCCTGTTCCGTCATTGTCCCCTTGCGGTGGCTTGCGCCTTACTGACGGTTGGATTGCCGCAGGCGTTGCGGCGTTCAGTCTTGTCGTTTCCATAGCTCTTGTTTTTGTTTGTTATTGTTCTGTCATGCGGGAGTGACATCCCCTTGGGGATATGTTTTCCCGATTTTTACAGGCATACGATGCCGCGTTTGGCGGAAGTGGCGTGGCAAGGCCCGGCGGAGAAAAATACCGCAGCAAAGCGAGGATGATTTTTCTCCAGACGGCCAAGCCCGGACGGGCCGCCTTGCACGCACGGCCGCAATCGCGGACCTTTGCCGTCAAAAATCGGAGAAACATACCTTCTTTATACGAAAAATGCAGACCGTCGCCGGCCTGCACTTCCTTTCTTCGGGCATTTTTTTGCTTCAAGCGCCCTTCCTGTATCTCCTGAATATGTCTTCGGTAACTTCCGCCGTGAGACTGGCGGCCATCTTAAGGAACTTCTTTGGGCATAAAGAACCATTTTCCACGGCCTCAAGATGCTCTTCCCAGTCCGAAGTGAGCGCCGCGTCGGCTATCTTCATGCCCTTGAAGGTCTCATAGACGAACAGTCCCTTTGGCGTCGGGATGATATATTTGCCTGAATGCCTCACGTACTTGCGGTCCACAAGCGTCTGCATGATGGCCGTGCGCGTGGCCGCCGTGCCGAGCCTGTGCGCGTCCATGAACTCCACAAGCTCCGCGTCCGTCATCGGCTCTGGCGGCAGACCCTTCTTTTGAGCCACGCTGCACGCCGAAACCTGCAACTCCTCTCCGACAGTCAATGGCGGCAAATCAATTATGACAGAGCCCTGCGGAACTATGCCGTGCGTATGCCCCGATATTCCCTGCCAACCACTTTCCAAGATGCGGCTCGTGTCGAGGACGAACTTCCGCCCGGCGCATGAGGCTTCCATCCTCGTATGCTCCACCTTGCAATGAGGCATGAACGCTTCAAGCATACGCCCGAACACCATCGAGTACACCTGCATTTCGCCCTTGTCGAGACCGTCGGGGTACGTGCCGGTCACAAGTATGGCGTGGTGTCCGCCGCCTGTGTCGTCCAAACGGAGCCTGTCCGTGTCTATATTCCCGGCGTCAACACCGACCGACCTGAGGTAAGCTCCGAGTTCCTTCCATGCTGACACCTTGCCAATGATGCGCGGAAGCGTGGCGAGCACGTCCCCCGGTATGTGCCGCCCTGACGTGCGTGGGTAAGTAATGAGCTTCTTTTCGTAAAGCGACTGCGCGATGTCATGCACCTGCCCGGCCGTCAGTCCGTAACGCCTGTTGGCGTCCTTCTGCAGTTCCGCAAGGTTGTAAGGCAGCGGAGGCCCGGTCTCCTCGGTGTAACTTGTGACGGACCGGACGCTTGCCTTGCCTGCAATCTTGCATTCCCCGTGGAGCCGCATGGCCTCTTCCTTGTCGTGTATGGTGTCCGCACAGCGCAGCCTCAATAACGTACCGTCCTTGTGGATGTTGACATATACCGGCCAAGTGTCGGCCGGGCCGTACCTCTCACGTTCGCGGTAGCGGCGGCAGACTGTGGCGAGGACGGGTGTCTGCACGCGTCCGAGCGAGTGGTTGCCCAGTCCCGTGGCCTTGCAGATGGCATAGCTCGCGTTCACACCCAGCGTCCAGTCCGCCTTGTTGCGGCAGTCGGCCGCGGCGAAAAGGCCGTCGTACATCCGCATTGGTTGCAGGTTGTCAAGCCCCTTGCGTACAGCCTCGTCCGTGAGCGACGTTATCCAGAGGCGTTTTACCGGCTGCGTGCATCTAAGGTAGGAGTAAATGTAGCGGAATGCCATTTCCCCGTCGCGCGAGGCGTCTGTGGCGGCGATGATTGTGTCGCATTTCGCCAACACACGTTCAAGCACCTTCAGCTGTTTCACGGCGCAGGCGTCGGGTATCCATCCGTTTTCGGTCTTAACGTGTTTCACCATGAGGCGGAAACGCTCCGGTACCAACGGGAAGTCGTCCTCGCCGAGCCTTGCCGAGCCGTAGTCCTTGGGCATTGCCAGCGACAGCATGTTGCCTAACGTCCACGTAACTATGTATCCGCTGCCCGACATGAACCCGTTTTCGGGCCTGTACGCGCCCACAATCCTTGCCAACTCCTTGCCCACGTTGGGCTTGTCTGTCAATATCGCTATCATTTTTATCAGTTTTTTTGTGTTTCTCCGAGGCGTCCGTGCCTGCGAAGAAACGTTGTTTGAATTTAAGTTACATTTTCTCTTTGTCAATGCCGTTGACTTGAAGCACCGGCCTGCCTTCGCTGTCCGCCACTATGCGCAATGTCGCATCGGTTGTTATATCCACAAGTCCCGTCCTGAGCCTTAGCGTCATTATTCCCGATTCCTCACCGGCAAGGAGCCGGTCGAGTTCGCCCGAGGCTTCGAGGACCTGCCTGTCAATACCCATTTTGCCTAACTGCGTCCAGTTGGGCATATTTGCCACGGACGCCTTTGCTTGTCTTTGTCCCATTTGTACTTTCCTTTCCTGTTTTGTCTGAATAATTGTCATACGGCTTGTCTCGCCCCTTTCTTTTGCGTCTGTGTGTCCTCGCGTGCCGCCTCCGCCTGTGTATTGCGGCGCGTGTTGCGCGGCTTGTCGGGGTCTTCCTGGTAATAGTTGAGCGTGCCCGTGTTCGGGTTCACCTTTATGTAAGACGAGAACTCCTTGCCACCGCGGCCTTTCATGCCCTCCACGAGTATGGCCTTGCCGTCCTGCAGGCGCGCCCTTTCCTCGCCGGTGAAGGCGTGGCCGTACACCTCGGTGGGTATCCTCGGCGCCTGCCTTTCGTCGAAACCGTCGGGGGTGCGCGAGTATTGCGGGTTGCCGGTGGTCATGTCGAGCCTTACGAACGACGAGAACTCCTCGCCGCGGCGGTTTATCATGTTCTCGAGGAACACCACGCCGCCCTTGCGCAGCGTCTCCCTGTCCTCCGGTGTCAGCGCGGTCTTGCATATCTCGTTGGGGATGTAAATTTCGCCCGTTTCGGGATTGCTGCGGGTGTACTGCGGTCTGCCTGTAACCTGGTCTATTGTGACGAAGGCTGAGAATGTGTCGCCGTTGTTGCGCTTCATGCCTTCGACGAGCACTGTGTGCCCCTCGCTGAGCCTTTTCACCTCGTCCTGCGTCAGCTTCACGCCACCGATGGTCTGCTGGTTTAGCAGGTTGTCCTTCGGAAAAATGAACTCCAGCCCCCTGCGTTCCGCGCTGTACTGCAGGGTCGCGCTGAACTCCTTGCCTTTGGCGGACATCATACCGTCCACGAACACGGCCTCGCCGTTCTTCAACCTCGTTATCTCGTCAGGGTCGAGTCTTACACCCTTCACCTCGTCGGGGATATAGACGTGTTCCTGCCTTACGGCCACAAGCTCGTTGGTGATTTTATCTATTGACACGAGGCACGGGGTGTAGTTGTCGCCGCGCAGTTTCAGGTCTACGGCATGGCCGAGGTTGCCGCTCTCGCGCAGGTTCTTCTTTTCCTCCTCCGTAAAGTTGTGGCCAAAGTATGGGCGGCTGAGTTCCGGTTCCTTGCGTATGCCATGTACACCCAATACCACCTGCCCGTCACTCGTAAGGAAGGACAGCCTCGCGTCAATCTTGGCCGTCATCAGCCCCTCGATGTTCAGTGTCAGGGGGATTGTCCTGTTTGTCTTGTATCCCTTGAGCATGCCGTCAAGTACGCCCATGTTCTCAAGCAGTTCTTTCGACACGCCGACTTTTTTCAACGCGTCCCAGTCCACCATGCCTTCGTTGTAGCGGTACGCCGGTCCTTGCTGTTCCTGCGCCGGCTGTTGCTCCATGCCTTGTGCGGCCTGCTGCACTTCCGTCTGCTGTTCGGGCTGCAGCTGTTGTTTCTTTGCCATTTCCTTTTCTTGATTTTGGTTTACGGTTTCTTTTCTTGTCTCTTTCCTCGGACGGATTTCATAACGTTTAAGGAACTCCTTTACAGTGTCTGTCCGCTTGCCTTCGGCCAGGTCCTTTATGGCCTGCCTGTTGCGCTTGTAGTCGTTGACGGTCATCCGCAACAGGCGGAAATGCGTAGGCTCCTTGAGCTGGCTCCAGAAGTTTCTGATGAAGTTCTCGATGATGCTTGAGTTCTTGTCGAACTTCAGGAACGAGTTTTCGTTCTCCTCCGTCGCCGGCACCGTCTCGCATTTCCCGTCGCCGTGGGCCTTGCTTACCGCCCTTACGCCGTGGCTTGGGTCGTCTTTGTTGTGGACGAGCAGCAGCTCGCTGATTTGCTCCACGTAAGCGTTTTCTTCCGCTCCTGCGGCCCTGCTCCGCCGTGCCGACGGCGGCCTTCCTTCCGTGTCTGTTTTTTTTGCCATTGTCATTTTGTTTTTAGCCGTGAGGGTTGTCCCCACGCCGCAAATGTAAATGATATTTTCCGATAAACCATTGATTTTCAGTAGGTTGGCATTACGTGTCGCAATATGCCGCAAAATGTCATGCGAAAGGCCGTGAATTACAACGCAAAAGGGCATGAATTACAACGTAAAATACCGCCAATCGCAAGCCGAAAGGCGGCATTTTGGAATTAGGACGGAAACAAGACGGAAAACAGACGGTAGTAGCGCGGCGGAATATGCGGGCGGAGAGAGCTGGAAGCACCCTGTCCGTTGGCTGGAACCGGTACGTATTCAGCCTTTTGTAAGGTATGCCGAAGTTTTACATTCAGCTGAAGCGGCTGCAATGAAAAACGCTCCTTCGGTGCATGACGGCCATGCGTCACGTCGGTCGCAGTTTTGCCCCTGTAATCAAACCGCAAACCGCAGGCGGACGGGCGCCGTGTTCTTTTCCGCCACGTTTTTCACGGCGCAGCCGCGAGGAAAAACGTGGCGGAAACCGCTGTAAACACGGCTGGACGGCCGACAGCGGTTTATTTTTGATGGAAGGGGTGAAACTGCCGGGGTATTTCGTGTAGCTACAAATCGCGATGCTTGGGTGTCTGAATTTTCAAAAGAAAAGATTGCTGGTAATACGCAGTCCATGATAACTTTTTATGAATGTCTGCAATCACCCACAATGTAGAGGTGCAAAATTTTGCGTCCCTACAACAAATGCAATGCCTGTGTCACGAGCCATAGGCTGATTGCGGACATTCATAAATGTTTTTATTAAAAAAGCCGATATGATAGTTGTTTTACTATTAGACCGAACAACGTTGCTATTCCAAAGCTTAGCAGTGTCCCCACCAGCACATATTCCGTTTTAGCTGTATCTGTTTCTTTAAAGCGGAGTAAAGATTTCGCCGCTATAATAAACCCCACAGCTTCACATTGTCCTATCAGTCAAAGGATTTATAAGTTAAATAGCTTATTATAGTCAAACATAAGCAATTTGACTTATTATATAAGCGTATATGGTTAAGCTCTTATTTCACTTTTTATGGAAGCCCCCTACTGCATACTAATTAACGTGAGTTCGGTATAAGAAAACGATTGAAAAAGTTGTGGGAATGAGATATTTTTTGGTTCATCCGCAGTTCTGTTGGATGGCCTTTCAGCAACATAAAATTGAGCACATCGAGTTTTTCTTTTAAAAGATTAAAAATCAATAGTTTTGTTATATAATTTGAAGTATGGATAAGCCGGATAGTTTTATAGCCCTAATTTTCAATTTAATCAATATACAGGTACTGATTA
>NZ_JACJJG010000034.1 GCF_016899855.1 Marseilla massiliensis | reverse complement strand
CCCCACATGAGCATCGGTAACAACACCCCGGAGACGGCGCACGCCGGGAGCGGCGAACAAAAACGGCTGTGGAAAAGAAAAAAAACGGTGGGGCATGGAGGGAATGACAACGGAAGATAGTATCTTTGCTGCGATTTTGTCAGGCGGCCCCGCGGGTCCGCCTGACAAAGACCGGGAATGTAAAGTAAAGCGGCACATTTCCTGATGCGATGTCAACTATTCCAGTACCTCTATCAAGAGTGTGTAAAATAATGTAGTTTATTTAAACAAAAACTGTCAACCTATTTCAGGAAAAGACACAAAGACCGCATTTCGGTCTGTTAAAGACGGCCTTTTACCTTCCGAAAGGCCGTCTTTCGGAAGGTAAAAGGTGCCCTATTGCTTCGCGCATGTATCCGTACCCATCAACAGCTTTCCGGCAATCCTCATTCCTTCGGCCCTTGCTGGCTTACCTGTGGCCGTCATCGGAATACGAGTGACCGATAGATATGCCTTCGGACGCCAATAATGCGGAAGAACGGACTCGCATACTGATTTAGCCGCCGAGACGTCATTACCAGCAATCAGCAATACAACGATTTCGCCATAACATGCGTCCTTCGTTTTTGTAATCATGTACGGAAATGCAAGATGTCCACTAAGTGCCTTTTCAACATCTTCAATCCTTATTTTTATACCGCCGCTATCTATGACATTATCTTTCCTGCCAAGGATACGGAAACGTCGACCGTCAGGATGCATCTCGGCAAGATCATTCGTATATAAGACATCAGGATTCAACATCGGGGCATTTATTACGAGACAGCCATCATCACCTATAACAGTAGTTATACCTTCAAATGGCGTGTACCAGCTGTCGGCAGCCGGTCCGTTCAGCCGCCTGAGGGCGATATGCGACAAAGTCTCGGTCATGCCATATGTACTCCATACCGGATTCGGCAACGATCTTATAGCCTCTTCAAGCACATTGTCAATTGCTCCGCCTCCTATTATCAGATGTCGTGTTCCTGCCATTATATCACGCTCTCGAGGATACTTGATGGTATTGTAGACCTGCATTGGAGTGACGGCAGCAAAATCTACAGGCCCAGACAAAGTGGAAAAAGGGCGAGCTGAGGGCTTGACGCTTATCAGCCTCATGTTCCTGACAATTGAGCGTACCACAACCATCTTTCCGGCAATATAATCAAGAGGCATACACAACAAAGCCGTATCCCCTGCACTTAGGCCGAGAAAATCACATGTCAACCTGGCACTGGCCTCCATACGCCGCTTCTCTACCCACATCGGTTTCGGGTTTCCCGTAGAACCGCTTGTACGGACAAGTACTTTATCCGAACTGTTATTCCACTCAGAAAGAAATTCATTTAACAGCATAAACCGCTTAATAAAATGATTAACGCGTGCCACTCAAGGATTATAGAACAGCTTATCTCCCCTGATTTCCACGGGCATTTCAATATTATCAGTAAATAACTGCCCTGTACCAAGACCTTGTGGCATTGTAATATGCGGTCCGTAAACATGAGCGGCAAGATGGGCGATGGCGTTCAGCCCGACGTTACTCTCCAACGCGCTCGTTATCCAAGTCTTTACATTATGCTCTCCGGCAGCTTCAATCCATTTCATTGTACCATACATTCCACCATGCAGCGACGGCTTGATTATTATATATGCCGGACGTATTACGTTAAGCATATATCCCATCATTGAAGGATCGGTTATACCGATAAGTTCCTCGTCAAGCGCAATCGGCAACGGCGACTCACGGCATAACTCAGCCATATAACTCCATTGATGAGCCTTTATAGGCTGTTCGATGGAATGAATTGAGTATTGTGACAAGAGTTCAAGTTTATACAACGCCTCATCAGGAGCGAAACCGCCGTTTGCATCAAGGCGAAGTTCCATCTCGGATGACGGAAAACGCTCGCGAATGCGCTTCACCAAGTCAAGTTCACGGTCGAAATCAATAGCTCCCACCTTCAGTTTTATACATCTGAAGCCCATCGCTATCTTCTCTTCAATGCGTCCAAGCATCTCCTCATAAGTACCCATCCATACAAGACCGTTTATTGGTATTCCTTCTTCTCCACGCCCAAACGGCGTATTGAACAAAGCCGTTTGGCCTACGTTAAAGTGCCTCAACGCCGTCTCAAGTCCGAAAAGCATGGACGGATAGTCCCTCATCCGGACATAATCAATCTGTCCTGTCTGCTCGAAGTCATCACAAAACCGACGCAACACATCACCATAATCGGCAACATAATCACAACTGAGTCCTGGCAATGGAGCGCACTCTCCTATGCCGATACAGCCCAGTTTGTCTGGTGAAGTCAACTCCAAGAACCATGACGTCCTCTCAGTATATATTCCCCGTGAAGTTCCGGCAGGCTGCTTGAAGTGCAGAACACGCCGTACAATCTTTATTTTATATTTCATTTTCAATAAACAACTTGAACACATAGCTACTTATTCACCCTCTATGACGTCATATTACGGCAATTTAGGGTACTTGCTAAAGTCGGGCTTTCTCTTTTCCAAGAATGCCTTTCCTCCTTCTTGCGCCTCGTCAAGGAAATAATACAACATGGTTGCGTCACCGGCAAGTTCCTGTATTCCGGCTTGTCCGTCAAGTTCAGCATTAAGGCCAGCCTTTATCATTCTCAGAGCAAGCGGACTGCGCTCCATCATCGTTTCAGCCCATTCAACACAGGTATCTTCCAATTTGTCAAACGGTACGACACAATTCACCAGCCCCATGCGCTCAGCTTCTTGCGCTGAATATTGGCGGCACATAAACCACATCTCACGAGCTTTCTTCTGACCTATTATACGAGCTAAATATGAAGCGCCAAATCCAGCATCAAAAGAACCCACCTTAGGACCGGTCTGTCCGAAAACGGCATTCTCACTGGCAATCGTAAGATCGCACATAACATGCAACACATGCCCTCCGCCGATAGCATACCCATTGACCATTGCTATTACAGGCTTAGGCAGGGAACGGATCTGTTTCTGAACATCCAATACGTTAAGACGAGGAACACCATCCTCGCCAACATATCCCCCACGGCCTTTAACATGCATGTCTCCTCCTGAACAAAATGCCTTATCTCCTGCTCCCGTGAGTATTACAACACTTATTTGCCCCGCTTCGCGACAATAAGAAAAAGCCTGGCTCATTTCCCATGTGGTTCGTGGAGTGAAGGCATTTCGGTATCGAGGACGGTTGATTGTTATTTTTGCTATACCGTTATATTCCTCAAACAATATTTCTTTAAAATCAAACCCCTTGATAGGTTTCCATTCTCTTAGTGCCATAATATATACTTTTTTAAAATACGATTACTTCTTTATTTTGTTTTTCTTAAGCTCATGCATGAAATACTTTATTGCCTCCTTATCTTTTACGGCGTCAGTAAAGACTTCAAACAACAACGGACGTTTAGTGTTCACTGTCATGAAAGAAGCCATACCAAGACGCAATTCATCCATATTACGCGCTGACAAATATCCTACGTCGTTTTGTTCACAAATTCCTTTTGCCGTAGTATTATGATGACCAGTCACGAGCCTGTCAAAAGCCTTGCTCTCGTCCAGCCCCCGCAAGCTATAAAATATGCCTCCACATCCATTATTCAACAACAATATCCTAAAATTACCACCGATATTCGTATTCCAAAGAGCGTTCTGGTCATAGAAAAAGCTAAGGTCACCAATTACACAAAAAACCATACTATCAGAAACGACCGAGAAGCCTGCCGCTACCGAAAGACTGCCTTCAATACCGTTTACGCCACGATTACACCAAACATAATGTCCAGAATAAATACATGCAAGGCGCACAGCATTGCTGTTTGCATAATGTACATTGAATGCATAATCCATGTCTTCAAGCGAAATCTCGAACTCACGAACGGCAGCAAGCTGTGAATAAGACGGTTCGATCTCGACCATTTGTCTTGCAATTTCACACATTCGGGCATTCCACATCGTTGCATACTGTTGGGCATGTCTACAATCAATCACGTCATCATTGACTATGTCAGCAAGACTCAAGATTGCCTCGACAGGATTGCCTTCAAAAACTCCAGTCAATTGCATGAAAGTATCATAGACATTGCCATCCTCTGAAACAAGCCACGTTTCGGCTATATCATTATTACGCAAGAATGCCTTAGCACGCTTACTTACCAATGTATCGCCAACACACAACAAAAAATCCGGAACCAATCCATCTTCGTCACCATGCACAGCAAGCGTTAAATCAAACAGACGTTGTCCTCCGGAAGACAGTGGTTCTGCCAATACGGCAATGCTACGCTCTATTATCTTCAAAGCCTTCTCCACCTCATCCATACGCTCACATATCTGTCCGACCAATAACATAGGACGTTTTGCGGTTGACAGCATATGACTCACAAAACGACGGAACGCCTCTATATCCAATGACGATGAAACACTACGTATTACACGTTGATGAGTTATTGTCTCCGTTCGGAAATCGAACAGAGGTTCCGATATCGGAACATTAATATGTACTGACTTCCGTCCATGAGCCGTTACAGATAGTAATGCCTCATTAACAAGCCTGTTGCAATACCAACGTTCTGTATCATTTGTCGGTTCAGGTAGATTGACGCATTTACCAACGAAATGCCCCAAAGCATTATACTGAGGTAAAGTTTGTCCGTCAAGCTGGTCTATCCACGGCGCTGGTCTATCGGCTGAAATTACGATAAGACCGTGATGACGATATGAAGCCTCCGCTACCGCAGGGGCAAGGTTAAGCAATGCCGTGCCTGACGTGACGCATACTACCGTCGGCGCATTATCCGCCAATGACATGCCTAAAGCATAAAAGGCCGCACTGCGTTCGTCGGTTACCGGATAGCAGGTTATTTCTTCACACTCGTTCAGATTATGTATGATAGGAGCATTCCTCGAACCAGGGCAAACTACTGCACGTTTTACGCCATGAGCCACAAGCAGTGCCGTCAATATATTTATATTCTCTTTATCGCCAAACATTTTCTCATTGTTTCCATTTTGGCTTCCGTTTCAAGCCATTCATTCTGTTTTTCACTATCTTTAAGGAGTCCTCCACCAGCGTAAAGCTCTACTTTACGCCCCATAATACTCATGCAACGCAAAGTAACATACAGCCTGGTCATGCCGCCACATGACAATGGTCCTGCGAAACCACTATAATAAGCACGTTCATACGATTCATTCCGCGTTATAAAATCAAAAGCTGCCTGTTTGGGAATACCGCATACAGCAGGTGTCGGATGAAGTTCTCCTATCAAGTTCCCGATACCTTCACCTTCTTTCAAGTCAAATAAAAAATCTGTTGATAAATGCTTAACAAAACCAGCACGACGGCTATATGGCGCAGAGATTCTCAGATTCAAGGCATAATGTTCCAGACATTCTTCTATATATTTTGCAACATACCGCTGCTCCATAATGTTTTTCCGGCTCCATTCACTAATATCCGCCTTGAGCTTTCTCGCTTCCAGCGCTGTATCCGTATCATCGCTACCGAGGCGCATTGTTCCAGCCAAGGCCATTGTATGCCATCCCTCACCTGTTTTCTCGAGTAAAGTCTCAGGCGTAGACATAAGCCATGTACCACTCACCGGCGTAGAAACCAACGCCACAAACATGCGAGGATAAAGAACGCATGCCCGCATGAACAGTTTATACGGATACAACCTGCATGCCGCTTCTTCGCACGCACACCGCGAAAGCACTATCTTTGAGAAACTGCCGTCAACAAGTTTTTCATGAAAAAGTGCAAATACACGTCCGTACATTTCATGCTCATTACAGACATCATTACCGAAAAACGCACTCTCCTCAAAATCCACGTCACACTGAACGGATTTACGCACAATCGTGTCTGGACGTAGAAGCAGCAAGGGGGTTGATTCTGAAATGCGGAACGGCGCCATGACGAATCCTTCCTTTCCGTTCAAATCTTCAAACGAAGACAAGCGCTCAACATTATCGTCAAACTGTCTTATTGCCGTATAAATGCGTTCGTTGGGAAATCTGTAATATGCAAATGTCATAATTCCGGCTTTGTGACAACATTAAAGTTATTATTTGCCCTTTTCGGTGTTATGAACATCCATGATTAATCTATCAACAATTCACGCACCGGGCTACTTAAACACAAGAAAATACAAAGCTACAAGCACGCCGACCAATACGGCAAGAACAAGTGTCTTCATTAGGCAGCCTGCTATTTTCTTCAAGATAAAAAAGACCACGACAAGCGCGATTATGCAAAAAATATAATATCCGAAATTACCCATTTCAATTAAGAATTAAAATCCAGAAGTCATCCTCCTAATCGTAAAAGCCGCAAATTAAAACAGCCTTTTGAACGTGGCCGGAATCGGTGTCTCAAACTCCATCCTCTCACCAGTTACAGGATGCCGAAAACAAAGCACGTAAGCATGCAGGCAAAGCCTGTGAAGAGGGTCGTCACCGTTACCGTATTTCACATCACCGCATACCGGATGACCCATATCGGCAGAATGTACACGTATCTGGTTCTTACGTCCAGTCTCAAGACTATATTCAACGAGGCTGTGTTCGGTAGTACGTGCAAGTGTACGGAAATGTGTCACCGCATACTTTCCGCCGTTATCAACAGGCGACGAATAAGTTATGTAAGCTTTGTTGTCCTTCAGCCAGCTGGTTATTGTCCCGCTGTCATCTTCCATCTCACCGCTCACAACTGCTACATACCTGCGGTCATAAACTATGTCATGCCAGTTATGTTCCAGAATCTGCTCCGTTTCCATATCCTTGGCATAAACCATCAGGCCACTCGTATCCCGGTCAAGCCGGTGCACAACATGGGCCGTACACCGCTGACGGCTCTTGTGGAAATAATCGTTAAGTACATTCTTTACGTTCAACGAGCTGTGTCCCGCTGCCATCGACAGTATGCCAACATTCTTCTCTATCACCACGAGATACCGGTCCTCATACACCAGTCTTACGTAACGGCTCTTCAACTGCATTCCGTCACGCTTACGTTTACTTACCGCCACCTTCATACCAGGTTTCAACGGATAATCAAACTGGCTAACCGTCTTTCCGTCTACCTTTATACCACGGCCACGCAACGTAGCCTTTATCTTAGTGTGGCTTTCGTGAGTGACAGTCTCTAAAAGGAACTCGAGTAAAGGCTTATCCTCTTTAACCAGAAAATAGGCGTACTCATCCTGTTTGTTGTTTTCGTACCTGTTGGCCATATCTTTTTTCATTTCAAACTGCAAAGATAGTGCAAGTTGAAGACAATACAAAATAAAAATGAAAGGAAACGACCTTTTATTTTTTTATGTATGTTCAATGAACATATTGAACAGCAACAAGTAATTACATAAAAATCAGCATGCTTCCAAAAGGCGGCCTTTTACATCCTGAAAGGCCGCCTTTTAAGTGATAAAAGACGACCTTTCGCATGACAAGACATGACCTTTCGGAAAACATCTGCCGTTATCAAAATTTCACATCCTAACACCATTAGCATTAATACCACGGCAAATTACGCAACGATGATGAACAAGCGTATCATAACTGTTCGCATTCCTTAAGCCATAGCGACGCAGATGCATCACTCGGCATGCGCCAGTCACCGCGCGGGCTAAGGCTCACGCTGCCCACCTTGGGGCCGTCAGGCAGGCATGAGCGCTTGAACTGCTGCGCAAAAAAGCGGCGCAAGAACGTCTTAAGCCACTTTTTGATTGTATCATCGTCATAGAAAGATGCACCCTCGTGGCTGCCGTCGAACGCCCTACGTGCAAGCATAAATATCTTTCGCGGACGGAAACCAAACCTCAGAATATTATACAAGAAAAAGTCATGAAGCTCATACGGACCAACCAGTTCTTCTGTCTTCTGGCTTATGTTGCCATTCTCGTCAGCAGGAATAAGCTCCGGACTGACAGGGGTATCAAGTATGTCATATAGCGTGGAACGTGACGACTCGTCGACTTTAGACGCGACAAACTCCACAAGATACTTGATAAGGGTCTTAGGTATACCCGCGTTTACACCGTACATACTCATGTGGTCACCGTTATAAGTTGCCCAGCCAAGAGCAAGTTCCGACAAATCTCCTGTACCGACAACCATGCCTCCCAACTTGTTACTAAGGTCCATGAGTATCTGCGTACGTTCACGCGCTTGGCTGTTCTCGTATGTGACATCATGCACGGCCATATCCTGCCCTATGTCCTTAAAGTGTTGTCGTACCGAGTCAGATATACTTATTTCCATGCTGGTTACGCCAAGGGCGTGCATCAAGTCAACGGCATTAGAATGAGTACGGTCGGTTGTACCGAAACCGGGCATTGTCACGCCTACAATTCCCTTTCGGTCACGTCCAAGTTTGTCAAATGTCTTCACGCATACAAGCAGGGCCAGCGTGCTGTCAAGTCCTCCGCTAATGCCAAGAACAACGGTCTTGCATCCAGTATGAACGAGGCGTTTGGCCAATCCCGCAACCTGAATGGAAAATATCTCGTCACAACTCTGTTCCATATCCGCCGTTTTCGGTATAAAAGGATGAGGCTCTACGTCACGCAGTAACTCAAAATCACGCATAGACACGCCGTGAACATTTACTATACGGGCGGAATGTCCGCGCTGCGCGTTAACGTAAGTACTATTTGTACGACGCTCGCTACGTAACTTCTCCACGTCGATTTGGTTTATCACCGTTTGCGGAGCAAGGCTGAAACGCTCACCCTCGGCTATCAAGTGGCCGTTCTCGTAGACAAGGGAATTACCGGCATAAACCATATCCTGCGAACTTTCGCCAAAACCGCAACCACTATACACATAGCCGGAAATAGTACGCGCGCTCTGCTGTGACAACAAACTTTTAAGGTAAGCATGCTTACCTATGAGCTCGTCACTGGCCGATAAATTAAATATAATGTCGGCTCCAGCTAAAGCGAGAACATTGCTTGGCGGCGCGGGAGCCCATACATCCTCGCATATTTCTATGCCGAAAAGCACTCCATCACAAGTACGGAACAACGTGGGCTGCGGCGTAACAAGCACTGTATTGCCAGCAAAACGGATTTCCGTAGGCTGCAGGTCCTGCGACGAAGCAAACCAACGTTTCTCGTAAAACTCGCTATAATTGGGCAAGTAAGTTTTAGGCACGAGCCCAAGCAAGTCGCCCTTCTGTATTACCGCGGCACAATTAAGCAGTACGTCACCCACCACGACAGGCAGCCCCACGATGCATACGATGTCAAGGTTTCTGGTGAAATCAAGCAACATCAGCACTGACGTCTCTGCTTGCTCAAGCAGCAGAGACTGGCGGAACAAGTCCTGGCATGTGTAACCGGTAATGCTGAGTTCCGGAAAGACTATTACCTCCACGCCCTTACCTTCTGCCTGTGCTATTATGTTCTCTATCTGTTGGACGTTATACTCACAATCGGCAACCTTTACCGAAGGTACGGCCGAAGCGACCTTTATGAATCCGTTTTCCATAAATAAACCTGTTTTTATAAAAATAACAGCCGAATTATTTTATCGTTACCTGTGTAGCCCCATATCCATATTCGCGGAACGAGGCGTCCTGATACCTGCAACCCTTGTAGCGATAATCAAGCTCGTGGATAATGGCATGGCGCAACACTCCCTCTCCCTTACCATGTATGAAAATTAGCTTGGCTCCATGATGGTTCTTATACTCTTCCATCTTCTTGCGGAACACGTCAAGTTGATAATTTAGTATGTCGGCAGCCGTAAGGCCGGCTGTTGTATCCAGGAGCTCTCCCGCATGCAGGTCAACCACTACAGGTTCGTCCTTTACCTGCTTACGGGCCGGCCTTACAACTTGCGGCCCTACATCATTAGATGCCTTACGGGCCATCTCCTGCCGCAACTTTTTTGCGTCAATAACAAGCGGGCGTGACGGCTGGTCATTTTCAATGACGGTATAAAGCAACGCAGGCTCCTCAAAAAAATCATTTTCCTGGAATGTATGCAACTTATAAAACTTAACGGTATCTATACGCAATTGAACGTCTACCGTAGGCTTAAGCATAAAACTTTTACCTCGTTTATACGCCATGAGCTGTACCGCCACGCGCTCGAGTGTGCCAAGCCCCTCCTTGTCAAATTCCTCGATAAACAGTTTCGTATTCGGCTCAATCTCTCCAACCGAGCGCATACTCCAATTTGCCCCCTCGGAAGCCAAATACGAATAAGCTACATAATAATTACTATCATTTACAAGGTAAGCCTCGAACTTCGTACGAGTCATCTCCCTTGGATCAACAGGAATAAAAGCAAGATATACCGACAAAGCGTCACCTCCCCTGCGTTCTTCCGGTTCTGCCCTGAACGTTACAGGTCGGCCGGCCGGGGCATAATCCTTTTCTTCATGACTCTTAGGTTCTGGCGCAATAGGATTTACATGGTAGTCATCGTTCTCGACAACCACAACATCGTTAACCCTCACGGGTATCTGGAATCCATCCTCGTCTTCAACCAACACTATATCTTTACCTTGAAAACCGGCAACTATTCCGCCGCCAATTTCACTTAGAAACCTAACTTTATCTCCTTTTTTCATTTCAAATAAAACTTTATGGTATCAATAATGAACTATCACCATAACTCAAGAACCTGAAATCATGCTCAAGGGCATAATCATAAATATTTCTCCAATCACCATTTACAAATGCGCTTACAAGCAAGAGTAACGTACTCTGAGGCTGGTGGAAGTTCGTAACAAGTATCTTGACTATCTTGTACTCATATCCCGGGGCAATGATTATCCGCGTACTTCCATGAAACGTGCCCATATCATTACGGTCTAAATAATCTACAATATTTCTCAATGCCTCAACAGGAGATATTGAAGAATCTGTATCATACGGTTCCCATTGCTCTATACGGAGCTGCTCCTCAGTAGCATTAGGGTTACCGGCTAACCTTACGCCAACATAATACAGACTTTCAAGCGTGCGGACACTCGTCGTACCAACGGCTATGGCCTCAGCATTGTGGGCTATTAAACGCTCAAGCGTATGACGACTTACCGAGATATATTCTGTATGCATATCGTGCCCGGCAATCTCATCGCTTTTTACCGGCTTGAACGTACCCGCTCCAACATGGAGTGTCAACTCTTCACGCTCAATGCCATGACTGTCTATCGACGCCAATACCGAATCCGTAAAATGAAGTCCTGCCGTTGGTGCCGCTACGCTTCCCTTTATTTTAGAATAAACGGTTTGATAGGTAACCTTATCACTGTCCTGTGTGTCACGGTTTAAATATGGAGGTATTGGCAACTCACCAACACAATCAAGAATGTCCGCAAATGTCACATCTTCATCATCCCATTCAAAATCCACCCAATGACTTGTACCTTGCTCATGACGGCGTGTTGCAGAAAGTGTGACAACACGACCCTTGACATTAAAAGTACGCCGCAAACTGCCCTCTTTCCATTTTTTCAAATTACCTATCATACAGAGCCATGAACATCCGCATGTTGTCTGAAACATTTGCTCGTAATCAGCCGGTTTTACAGGCTCGAGCAAAAAAACCTCGATAATGGCTCCGGTATCTTTCCTGAAATGTATTCGAGCTTGTATTACCTTCGTATTATTGAACACCATCAATGCACCTTTCGGAAGATAATCCGTTATATTAAAAAACATGTCTTCCGAAATCGCCCCCTTATTATAAATAAGCAGTTTACTATGATCACGCTTAGCCACCGGAAATTTTGCTATACGTTCATCCGACAAATTATAATTAAAATCTTTTATGCGAATATGTCTTGTATCCATACATTAATAAAAAACTAAAATACCAATGCCTTGACTATGGCAAAAAGTAAAGTCAGAACCAACACAATCAATACAACATCCGAATCTACGCGGTTATATCCGGTCGAAGTATATTGTGAGGAAATATAGTTAAAATCTGGGTGTATGCGCAGATATGACTTTATATATACGTAATAGACGGAAAAACCAACAATGCTTCCCCAAATCAAGCCTACGACTATGTCGCTCGGATAATGCAAGCCAAGATACATACGTGTCCAGCAATTAATTAAAGACCATGCCGACATGGCTATCACAAAAATCTTGTTACGGATTAATAATGAGAAGAAGACTGCTATACAACACGTATTTGAAGCATGGGCGGAAAAAAAACCATAAGAAGTGCTACGCATACCGTCAACAACATCAATGCTGTATTTTATCAACGGATCATGAGACGGCCTGAACCTTCCGACAAGTGGCTTTACTAAAAAATCTACTACCCCATCTGAAATAACGATACACAAACAGACACAACCTATAATAAGCATTATCTGTTTCATCGTCTCATTATTTTTTATAACAACATACAAAAGTGACAGATACAATGGTATCCAGGTCAATCCGGATGTAAGCGTTACCACCAGATTGTCCATAAACAAAGAATCGCTACCGTTAAAAAAAGCCAACAGGCCACGATCTATATCTACCAATGTCTGCATTACTCAAATGAATTATAAAATTGGCCGCACATGCAACAGAGTACAGCAACTTATCATCATATACGCTCAAGACGGTTTGACGGCACCCATCCTTCACGTCCATCTTCCAACTCTACAAACTTCCAATCTTTCATTGTGTCGTCGATGATCTCAACCCGACTACCTTCATGAAGAATCGTATTTGATTCGCTATTAGCCACTGGGGTCTTCTTCAGTGATACAGACGGGGCTGTAATGATAGCACCTGTACGTTTCGTCAGAATGCATTTCTGTTGATAGGCAAAAATATTAGCCAACACAAACAAGACTAAAAAACATACTCCTCCGTAAAACCCGACCTTACGCAGCACTATCTTATGTCCGAATAAATAAAGCAGAACCAGCACCAATGCGATGGCTATGCTCATTATTGCAGTCTTGCCCCACCCGTCAACACTTGTGAAGTTGACTAATGATTTATACCATGTTATAAAAAACATTTCCGACTTCGGAGTAATCTTGTCTATCGTCTTAGAACGCGCCATCTGCAGATTAAACTTTATGTCGTCATCACCTGGAGAAAGTAACAACGCACGTTCATAGTTCAACACGGCCCGAGTTATATTATCTGTACGGAAATAAGCATTACCGAGATTATAATACAACTCCACGCTTGGCCCTTGTTTAAGCAGTTCTTCATAATCCCTGATTGCCTGCTGATAATTACCTTTCTTATATTCATCGTCAGCATTCTTTTTCGTTACAGCACTTACCTGAGCAGGAAGAACGGCCAAAAATGCCAACAGTATCACCATATTTACACCGTTTTTTCTTTTCTTGAGCCCGCTTAACACGTCTTCAATCTTTATTATAGCCGTCATGGCTGCTTCAAATGTTTGATTCATATTTCCTTTGGTGTCACCTGGCGCATACCTATTGTATTCACACTCGTCAATAGCCCGCAAGAATAATCCTATAGTCTCATCGTCAACCTCACGATGTGAAAGATTGTCATGTATATTCTCACGTGACAAATGTTCAACCGGCATGTTCAGTTTATCTCCAACATAGCCCCACAAAGCCCGCAAAACTTCATCATAAAACTTATCATGCTCGCCATTCAGCATTAATTTATTAGCATACTTAAGACGTTTGGTCGCAATTCTATTGGCCTTCTTTATCTTAAGCTGGGTTATGTTTGCATTATCAATGGCACGCTTACGGAATATTATCAAAACTCCTACAAAGATAATGAACAACACCGACAAAAGCGCCCAATAGGCAACCGAACCATAAAATATATTAGCTGTATCTTGTATATCAAAATCACCTTCCTTAATTGGATGTATGTCCTTATCCTTCATATCGCTATAGTCTACGGATGAGCTGCCGCCTCCTTCCCCTTTAGCAACATGGAGATTGAATGATTGCGTTTTTACTGTCTTATAAGTATTTGAATCCGTATCATAATAAACAAACTCAATAGCCGGTATTACGTAATCACCTTGATTACGTGGCACGGCCATGAAGTCATATATCATGTTACCTTCCACACCGTTTTGCGTAAGTTTCGTCTTATCTGAAACCTTTGCGTCATACTTGTCAAAATCTTTCGGGAAATTGACAATCGGTTGCTTTATCAGTTTTAAGTTTCCAATACCGCCGACTACAACACGAATAGTTACAGGTTCGTTAGCCTTAACCTCAGTTTTACTTATCTGGGCACTTATATTAAATTTACCTACACCTCCTGAAAAGTTCGCGGGCCTTGCAGGTAAAGGATCTACTTGAATTGTCATGCCTGGCGCCTTTATGGCTCGCTTAACTTCAATGTATCCAGAACCTCCGTTAAGGAAAGCCTCAAATGGGTCGACATTACGATTCTGTTGGATTACCGTACCATTAAAAGTGATGCTGGGAATTTCCAATTTGCCTGTCATTTGCGGATACATCACGTACTGACTCCACGTAACACAACGGTACGGGCGTCCGTTAACACGCTCTATATGAAATGATTTTTGCTGTGGCAAAGGTATCTCTTGAGTATGAAATCCTGTCAAATCAGGCATTTTGCCCTCCAACTGCGTTAAATCAACCAAAGTATAAACCTTATACGTAAGAAGAACAGGCTCCTGCTCATGTACCCTACGCTTGTTTGCGCTAACCTTAATAAAAAGGTCACGACCTGTTATAGGCGTTCCCGCATCACGCAAACGTGGCTGGTCGTCCGTTTCCTCATGCATCCTCGGAGCGCCGGAATTGTCCTGAGACTCTCCGGAAACCTTGACACGCGCAGAACTTGATGAGACTCTTTTTCCATTTGCCGTAATCTGGGCTGGAGAAATAGTATACGAACCCTTCTTTGAAGCACACAAAATAAAAGTAAAAGTTATAGAAGATGCACCTGTCGTATGGCCATTGACCATTCTATAACTTGCCTGTACAGACTTAAACGGGCCGGTAATTACCTCTAATGCATCAGGAATATTACCTATATGAAAGTCCTTTGCATTTTGCGTGTTTACTGTATATGTAAGACGGAAGTTCTCGCCAACGGCCACCTGGGATGGAACATTGACAATAAGCTTCTGCGCATTAGCAAATATCACTCCGTATAATACGAATTGTAAAAGAAAAACGAATCGTCTCATATCTGTCACCTCATATCGGTTTTTATCATACATTACCAGTTCTTTTCACTTCTCCTGCGTTGACCCGGTTTCTGCATTGCCTTCTTCAGACGTTGTTGAGTTGCCTTCTCGTTCTGAATTGCTGCATTTAAAAGTTGTTCGGCATTTTCCTTACTCATTTGTTCTTTGGGCTGTTGCTGTTTATTCTCGCCCTTGTTCTTATCATTGTTTTTATCATTATTCTTCTGCGAGTCATTATTCTCATTCTTTTTATCCTGCTTCTTCTTGTTATTATCTTTCTTGTCGTTTTTCTGCAATTTCTTGCATAAAGCAAGATTATAACGTGTTTCGTCATCCTTGGGATTGTTTCTTAAAGCCTGTTCATATGCCTTAATTGCATCTCCATACATCTTATGGTTCTGGCAAATTACCCCTATATTGTGATACGCACTCGCAAGACGAAACTTATTTTTCTCAAGTTTAGCAGCTTTCTCGTACTGCACTATGGCTGCAGAATCTTTGTTCTGCATCATCAGGGCACAACCAAGATTATATACGGCTTGCGGATTTGAAGGATTTTTCGATACGGCCTTACGGTATTGTATCTCTGCCTTGTCGTATTGCTGCTTGTTGAACATACGGTTACCCTCTCTTATCAACTGACGGTCATTTTGTGCATTTACCGTCAATGCAAACACGAACAATAATATGGATAAAATATACCTTGCCATTTTTAATTTCATACAATTACTTGAATAGTTTTACCTTTCTAAGCAACGGATTTTTGCTTTCAAGGACAATTGTTTCAACGATCAATATTATAATGAGCAATATACCTACAGCTTGGAACTGTTCGTCATATTCACTATAAACAACATTCATAATATCTCCTTTCTGCAATTTCGATATTTCATTATCTAGCTGTCTTTGTGCTAGATTATTGTTATCTACATGAATATATGCACCCCCACCAGCTTCGGCTACTTGCTTACACATTTCCTCATTCAATGCAGACATAACAACTTGGCCTGTATTGTCCTTCATGTAACCTCCGTTACCATCTGGAATAGGTGTACCCTTTGTAGACCCTACTCCCAAAACAAATACACGCATGCCATTTTTCTTGGCCTGCTTTGCTGCTTCTACAGCCCCACCCTCATGATCTTCGCCATCAGTTATCACAATTATCGCACGACCAACATTGTCCTGTTTGGTAAAGCTTCTGGAGCTCAAGCCTACAGCCTCCGCCAAATTGGTTCCTTGGCTGGCAATAAGTGAAGGGTCTATATTCTGGAGAAACATCTTAGCGGAAACGTAATCACTCGTTATTGGCAGCTGGATGAATGCATCACCTGCAAAAACCACAAGACCCACTTTGTCATCCGTGAAATTGTCTACAAGATTCTCTATCATCATTTTACTCTTGTCCAGCCTCGACGGAGCAACGTCTTCAGCCTTCATAGAGTTACTTATGTCAAGAGCAATCATTACCTCTATGCCCTGACGCTTATCCTGGCTTATCTTTGTACCCATCTGCGGCCTGGCCAGCATTATGGCTATCAGGGCAACAGCAGCCAGCATTAGCCAAAATTTCAATTCCCGCCTTCCTCCGGAAACATTCGGCATAAGTTCTTTCACCAAAAGAATGTCTCCAAAATCCTTTAGCTGCTTTTTCCGCTTACGCAAACCATACATCCTTATAAGGATTAGCAATGGTAAGGATATCAGCAAATACAAATATGCCGGGTCTTCAAATCTGAACATAAGTCTTTCAATTTTACTTTAATTACGGTATCCGACGGAACACTACCAATCTCAACAGTACCTCGAGCAACATCGTAATGAACGCCGCCATCGCAAAAGGTTGGTAAGCATCATAATGTTTGGAGAATTTCTTGACATCCATCTTGGTCTTCTCCAATTTATCTATATCTTCGTATATTTTCTTTAACTCAGCTGTATTTGTGGCGCGATAAAAATGCCCTCCAGCAGTTGAGGCTATTTCGCTTAATGTCTCAACGTCCACATCGGCACGCATGTTTACATATTGCACTGTTCCACCTACAGGCATTGGGTATGGCGCCATCGTTTTGCTGCCTATAGCAATTGTATATACTCTTATTCCAAAACTTTTAGCTATATTTGCGGCCGTCAAAGGCGATATGTCACCCATATTGTTACTTCCGTCCGTAAGAAGTATTACCACCTTACTTTTTGCCTTACCGTCTTTCAGTCTACCTACAGCATTAGCCAATCCCATACCAATGGCTGTTCCATCCTCGATAAGTCCTCTTGCCGCAATATCGGTACGCACGTTCTGCAACAGGTTTAATAATGAAGTATGGTCTGTGGTCATAGGACATTGCGTGAACGCTTCACCTGCAAATATGGTCAAGCCGATATTATCATCTGGCCTACCAGAGATGAATTCTGCAGCCACACTCTTTGCTGCCTCTATACGGTTCGGTTTCAAATCTTCAGCCAACATACTGGTCGACACGTCCATGGCTAACATTATATCAATGCCCTCAACCGTTCGTTTACCCCAATCATTGCGCGTTTGCGGCCTCGCCAGCACCAAGACTATAAGTATAAATGTAACAATGCGTAATAACATAGGCAACCAAGCCAAACGCACGCGCAAACTTTTTGGCGCATACTGATAAGCGTACGTATCGCTCATACGCATGGATGGTTCGCTCTTTCTCCCGTAAAGCAAGTACCAAATCAAGTAAGGTACGAGCAATAATAGCAGTAGGAAATATTCTTTATTGACAAATTCCATAATCCACTAATCACTTACAATATCAGCAAATACACTTGATATGCAACTACCACAAGAAGCACAACCGCGGCAGCGACAAGCACAGCTATCGACAACTTGAGTGCCGAACGTGACCTTATGCTGCGTTTATCTGTATCAGTGAGTTTCGGTTCGACTCGCTCAACGGTCGGCTGGTTGTCAATCTTAGTAGTATTGATAAACTCCACGGCATTTACCAAGTTGGCATCATTCTCATTTATTAAAGTCGAATATTTTGCAAACTTAACCAAATCTGCCGTCGTAAAAAGTTCCTTCAACTCTTCCGTCATTTTCCTGTCACCTTCACGTTGCAGACGGTCTATAATTTCCGAACTGGTCATCTCCATCGCATTGAAACCAAAGCGTTCCTTAATATATGTCCTGAGCACGCCGGTAAGCCGGGTATAGTAAGTCTTCTGGTCCTCTGAAGCCGACATCTTTTCCGATTTAATCTGCTCTATCTCAGTCAAGGCTTTCTGATGCGGAGGAACCTTTTTAATAATACGCACACGTGCTATTACTGGCTTATTCTCCTTTAACCGTGTCCACAGATAGTAAGCCACCACGCACACAAGTACGAACAACACACTCAACCAGAAAGCCGGCTCCATCTCGCTCCACATAAAAGGATTGTTTTGCACTCCTTTAGGCGGGAAGAATTTTTCCGGGTGCAACGTATCTACCGGCACGGTAAGAACCTTAAGGGCCAGGTTCTTACTTTTGTAGCGCTTGCCGTCCACTGTCACCGTCATTGGCGGCAGATAATATAATTTCTCGTCAAACGAGGTTAATGTATATTTTTTTGTTATCTTTACAAGCCCATTGTCCAGATGGGATGTATCCGCATCTGTATGCGACAGCACCTCCACGCCCGGAGTGATATACTCTGACGGCTGGTAAGATGGCATTACCACCTTGGCACCATTCCTGGCTGTAACACTTAACGTAAGGCCAGTCTGCTCACCTATTAGAATCTCGATTGAATCAATTTTTGATTCAACATATACTTGAGCCATAACGCCTGACACACAGACAGCCAGCAATATTGCACAAATTAGACGTTTCATCATTACTTTAATCGTTAATAACAGGATACGGGGCTAACGGATAAATCCCGCCACGTATTCCAAGCCAAAAGAATACAGACCGAACCGTATCAGCTCCTCATTGCGAACAGTTGCATTAAAGCCCTGACATAGTCTTTGTCAGTGGCGATTGACACATTATCAACATTGCTTTTGTTGAATGTATCGGCCAGCATGGTCTGCCGTTTTTGCCAATGCTCTTTATGCGCACGGCGCAATCTCTTGTCACTCGTGTCTATATACATTTCATGACCTGTTTCCGCATCAAGAACTTTCATCAAGCCAACATTTGGCAACGACTCGGCACGTCTGTCATATACCTGTACGGCAACAACATCATGTTTGCGGTTGCATATTGTCAAGGCATTGGTGAAATCATCTCTCACACAGAAATCGCTCATAAGAAACGCAGTACATCTGCGCTTTAATACGCCTGTAAGGAACTCAACGGCCACCTTTACGTCCGTCTTTCTGCTTTCAGGGGTAAAATCAAGCATCTCCCGTATTATAAAGAGGATATGCTTACGCCCTTTTTTCGGCGGAATATATTTTTCTATTTTGTCCGAAAAAAATATCACGCCTATTTTATCATTGTTTTGTATGGCACTAAAGGCAAGCGTTGCAGCTATCTCGGTAACTACTTCACGCTTTGTGGCATTGCGCGTACCTACATCCAGCGAGCCGCTCACGTCTACAAGCAACATCACCGTAAGTTCACGCTCCTCCTCATACACCTTGACGTAAGGTTTATGGAAACGGGCCGATACATTCCAATCAATGTCGCGTATGTCGTCGCCATACTGATATTCGCGCACCTCGCTGAAGGCCATGCCCCTACCCTTGAAAGCGGAGTGATACTGGCCCGCAAAGATGTTGTTACTCAATCCTCGGGCCTTTATCTCTATCTTCCTTACCCTTTTTAGTATTTCTTGGGTATCCATCAAGGTACCTCCACCTTATTAATTATCTCACTGATTATCTCCTCGGCAGTGACATTGGTTGCCTCAGCCTCATACGACAGGCCTATCCTATGGCGCAACACGTCATGCGCAACCGCACGCACATCCTCGGGGATTACATATCCGCGATGTTTGATGAATGCGTATGCACGGGATGCCTTTGCCAAGCTTATGCTTGCACGGGGACTACCGCCAAAGGTTATCAAGCCTTTCAAGTTAGGCAGGCCGTACCTGTCAGGATAGCGGGTAGCAAACACAATATCCGCAATATATTGCTCTATTTTTTCATCAATATACACCTTGCGTACCACTTCACGGGCAGCAAGTATATCGTCTGCCGTAACAACCGGAGTTACTTCAGGCAGCGCACCTTCAAGATTTTCACGTATAATTAATTTCTCTTCGTCGAGTGTTGGGTAGTCCATCACGACCTTAAGCATGAAACGGTCTACCTGGGCTTCAGGCAACGGATAAGTACCCTCCTGCTCTATGGGGTTCTGTGTAGCCATCACGAGAAACGGCTTCGGCAGATCAAATGTCGTACTTCCTATTGTAACCTGATGCTCCTGCATGGCCTCAAGCAAAGCGCTCTGCACTTTCGCCGGAGCGCGGTTGATTTCGTCGGCCAATACAAAATTGGCGAATACAGGGCCCTTCTTCACCTGAAATTTCTCGTCCTTTTGTGAATATATCATAGTACCCACAACATCGGCAGGCAACAAGTCGGGAGTAAACTGAATCCTACTGTACTCGGAGTCAACCAATTGCGCCAGTGTCTTGATGGCAAGCGTCTTGGCCAGGCCCGGCACACCCTCAAGCAATATGTGGCCGTCGCTGAGCAAACCTGTAATCAAAGAGTCAACCAAATGCTTCTGCCCCACTATCACGCGGTTCATACCAGCCGTGAGGCCAGCCACGAATGAGCTTTTTTGTTCTATCAAGACATTAAGTTCGCGGATATCCATTGATTCTGCCATAATTCCTGTAGTTTATAATTTCACGTTTTAAAATTTAGCGCAAAAATACTACATTATGGTCTCATAAGCGAAATTTTTGAAACTAAATAATATTAAAAAAGTTTCTCAATACTTATATTTACACTGCATCGGGGCGTTTTACGCTGCACTATCCAACAGAGGTACGACCATAATGCGCATGTGCTCAAGACTGAAAATACGCTAAAGACATTAACAAAGAATATATAGTTTCCTCTTAAAAAAACAAATTCTTTAAAAATCAAAACAGTTTCTAAAGACCTACAAAACAACAAGCTCTTTTCCAAACACGGCCTTTGAGATAACAAAAGACGGCCTTTAAGATTGTTAAAGGCCGTCTTTCGCGATACGGTTTGCCGTCTTTCGCAAGCAAAAGATATATCTTTGGTAATCAGCATGTTACAAGAGCGACAAACACTAATCATGACTCATACGTCATCTCGTAGCCCTGAATCCTTCCATGTTGATGTAACGGCGTTTCATGAAACGCTTGTAAATATTGTACAACCAGAACTTGTGTGTCAAAATAAACACTACCCCAACCGCCAAAAGAACTATATAAGCCGTGTTCTCACTGAATGCTGCCTTCAGCAATGATATAATTACCACGGGCAGGAACAACGCAGCCAATTCTGCCACAATCTGGAAATAATTAGTTTCTATGCTACCCTTGCTTATATACTTGGTATTCAGAGGCATAGTCTGCTTATTGTAGACAGCCATCTGCATGAGAAGGCAATACACAGGGCCAGCCGTGAAACACATCATTGAAAAAAGTGCAAGAAAAGTGTACTTACCCGTAAATACAGTAGGCAACATGAGCAGGAACGGCAATATCAGTATTGAGCCGTACAAATAATACTTTGCCCTGAGCAACTGCATTATGTTCTCCTTGTGTATCACAAGACAATCAATATAATTGCCTTCAGCGCTCATTATCTTGATAAGCGTGATAGAACCGTAAAGCACGAAAGTATATACCGCCCAAAAAGCACGTGAATAATCGTCCTGATACAAATCGGTCAATGAAATAACAAGACTGAGTATACTTATTCCGACCGAGGCATAGATAAACGACTTACGTATGTTCTTATTTCTCATCAGGCTTTTTACTTCAAGCTTGAGGTATTGACCTATTTCTCCGTAGCGGTCGAACATTCGCCACTCGGTAACCGTCTTCATCCGCCTCGACTCTACATTTGAACTCTCAAGATAAGTACAACGATATTGCATCCGTTTATTTATTTCAACAAACGCAAACAAAACAGCCGCGACACCAATATATGCAAGCGGATTCCAGAAAGCGAACCACGGGCCTATACCGACACATATTTCAAACATTTTGTCTATATCGCCCAAATATAATGGCGAAAAAATCAGTGCATAAACAGCTATTGGCAACAACCACCACAGCAAGTTCTTGCTGATAAGTGTTCTTGCAAGCATATACCATTGACTGTTGACGGTAACGATAAGCTGGAAAGATACGACAAGTCCCAACGCCGTCAGCAAGCCATAAGAGAAAAGTGTAGTCATTATGACGTAGGGCACGGTTACAGAAAGCCATATAAGGTTGTTCGGTGTTATTATGCTCGAGACGATGAACATTTCAACGCAGGCATATTTCGGTATGGGTAGCAAAGTGTACGGTTTGATGAGCTGGGCAGGAGTCTGCTGGCCAATAAACCTGAACAAGAAATCGGCAACAAGAAGAAATGGTGACACTCCATAGAAAAACTCGTATGGCGTCAACGTATCTGAATCGTTGGCAATTAAAGCCAGCATTATGGCTATAAATATAATGTAAACCACCGCAAAAGCCCACATCAGATAAATGAAGAACTTTGCCGCCTTGTTTTGTTCATAAGCAACACTACGCTTCTCTGCAAGTTTGACATGCTTACGCAATATCCGAAGCAGCTGAAACTTGCTCAGTCGGTTGCCGGTTTGCATCTGGTGTCTTTCCATATCGTACCTTTCATGTTTTATCTCAAGTCGATAATCTCGGCATGAGGATAATCTTTCTTATTGAAACGGAACGTTGCATCACTTAGGTTACGCGCCCTGAAATTAGATACCTTAATGGTAGTCCAGCCATTGCTTTGCCTCATCTTAATAGTACGCGGATAATAATCTTTACCTACAATGACATACATCTCCTTGATTGTACGCTGTTGGTTTGTAGCATACAAATGCACCTGCCATCCACCTGACACATTTTTTACGCCAAGCCTAAAACCGTTCTTGTAGATATTTATAAACTTATACGGATTCATTGACTGCTGCTGTGCCTCTGTGGGTGTGCTTATATTAACCTCGCCACTCGACTTCAAATATGTCCATTGTGTCTTTCCGTCATACCATACGATAGCCTGCGGGGTGCGCGCGTTAAACTTATTACCCTTTATGGATATCGTACCAGAGGCATTGGCATGCTTGCCGCTTATACTGAAATCAGCACTTGCGCCCCCCTTTCGTCCAACAACAGCGGCTGTTTTGTCAAGTATCTTACGTGCCTGGGCCGCATTTTGAGAATAAACAGCCATTGACAACAACAATGCAACGATAATAAAATGCAATCTTTTCATGAGAAACTTATAATAAGAATAAATATTACTTACTAACTATTATTTCAATTGTGCAAGCAATGCTTCAAGGCTTGTTTTGTCTTGAATGAGCACCTCACGAGGTTTACTACCTTGCGTTGCTCCCACAATACCAGCCTTCTCGAGCTGGTCCATCAGTCGACCGGCACGGTTATATCCGATTGAGAATCGGCGCTGTATCATGCTGGTTGAACCTTGTTGGCTAAGTACTACTACTTCAGCAGCCTCCGCAAAGAGAGGGTCGAGGTTATGCATTTCCATTCCACCCGAACCGGAAGATGCACTATCAGCTTCAACAGGCTCCGGAAGTTCCATTGGCTCGAGCGGTCCTGGTTGACTGGCAATATACTGGTTGATACGTTCAATCTCAGGCGTGTCAACGAAGGCGCATTGTACCCTGACAGGTTCGTTCCCGTTGAGGAATAACATGTCACCACGTCCGATTAGCTGGTTAGCGCCTGGACGATCGAGAATTGTACGGGAATCAATCATTGCACTTACCCTGAAAGCCATTCTTCCAGGGAAGTTAGCCTTAATGTTACCGGTTATAATCGACGTTGTAGGACGCTGGGTCGCAATAACCATATGTATACCGACCGCACGTGCCAACTGGGCAATACGTGCTATCGGCATTTCAATCTCTTTGCCGGCCGTCATTATAAGGTCGCCAAACTCGTCTATTACAACAACGATATAAGGCATATACTCATGACCGTCAGTAAGTTTCAGCTGATGGTTCACATATTTTTTGTTGTATTCCTTTATGTTCCTTGCACCGGCCAGCTTTAGCATATCATAGCGTGAGTCCATTAGCTTGCACAGACTATTAAGCGTACGTATCACCTTTGTTACATCCGTAATAATCGGTTCCTCATTATCATCAGGAACTTTCGCCATAAAATGCTGGGCTATCGGAGCATAAATGCTAAACTCGACTTTCTTCGGATCAATAAGCACAAGCTTCAATTCGTTGGGGTGCTTCTTGTAAAGCAACGACGTTATTATAGCGTTCAGGCCAACAGACTTACCCTGTCCTGTAGCACCGGCAACAAGCAAATGCGGCAGTTTGGCCAAGTCAACCATAAAAATCTCGTTAGTTATGGTCTTGCCTATAGCAATAGGCAAATCCATAGCGGTTTCCTGGAAACGTTTTGAGTTTAGTATGCTTTCCATGGAAACGATATTCTGTTTCTTGTTAGGCACCTCGATACCAATAGTACCCTTACCCGGAATAGGGGCAATAATTCTTATCCCGAGTGCAGCAAGGCTCAAAGCGATATCATCCTCAAGGTTCCTGATCTTCGATATCTTAACACCCTCGGCAGGCGTTATCTCATACAAGGTAATGGTCGGACCTACAGTAGCCATTATAGTCTTTATCTGTACTCCGAAACTGTTTAGAACTTCCACAATCCGGTTCTTGTTGGCTGTTTGCTCCTTCATGTCGATGTAAGGCTTGCCGTCATTCTCGTACTTTTTCAAGAGGTCAAGAGTCGGGCACCTGTATTTCGTCCACGGTTCATGAGGGTCAATAGGTACAGACAAATCCTTCCAACCTGAAACATCGCTTGAATCAGCCTTAGTTTCATTTCCGGTCGTATTAATTATTATTTTCTGGTTTTCGCCACTTTCCGCTTTCGTTGTAGTGTCATTCGTTTCCGGCTTGCCCTTATCGGTGTTTTCTGTATTCGTGTCCGTAAAGACAACCTGCTGAGGCTCTGGATTGTCAAACACCGTCGGATCATCCAATGTTGTGACCGGCTCCTGTTGTACGTCATTTTTCTCGGCGAGGTTCTTTATGCCAAACGTCACCCTACCGGTAAGAGTCCCTACGGGATTTAGAATATTACGCACCACGTTTATTGTCTCCTTGCTGAGATATGTCAGGAATACGACGGCCGTCAGCAACAATATCGCCATTAGACCATAAACGCCGACAATATTCTCAAGCCATTGACTGCAATACAACCCATGATCTCCACCCGGATTGAAAATAGAACTGCCCATTATCGGTGTAAGGAGCTTGGCCGAAGCCACCGAGAACCAGATCATGGCTATCATCAGGCAGAAAAACCATTTCAACAAGTTTATCTTGTAGGCCCGTACAAGCCGCAATCCGGCCATGCCCATAAACACGGGAATTATGAACGCAGAAAGGCCGAAACACCTGGATATAAAAAAATAAGACACAAAAGCACCGAACGAGCCACAGCTGTTCTTGAACTCACCGTTTTTATTGAGGATTTCGTGAGGGCTGTGGTCAAGTATTATACTTTGATCATATTGTCCGGTAGAGAAATATGAAATAAACGCTATTATAACATAAATGGACAATAATACCAATATTATTCCGAAAATAAAGTTTAATATATCGTTTTGCAATACACTCTTCAGCCCGATAACCTCACTAAAGGACTTATCGGTGCGCATGATTTTTTTCTTGGCCATCAGTTGTTGTCGAAAGTTTTATTTGCAAAAGTAATCGAAAATTGTCAGAATAAGCCATGATGTCGCCTTTTTTTTATATTTTTGCACACTGTTTGTCGAGACAAAACAAACATCATTTTATATTAGTAAATGAAAAAAGTTATATACAGCAAAATTGACAAGCAATATATCCAGGCCCTGCCAAGAGCTGTTTTCGATGGCCGCATAATAGTGATAAACACGGCCGGCGAAGCTGAGAAAGCAGTCGGCTACCTATTGTCACAAGACATATTAGGCGTAGACACAGAGACTCGTCCATCGTTCAAGAAGGGACGGTCATACGTCGTTGCCCTACTACAAGTCTCCACACACGACACATGCTTCCTCTTCAGACTCAATATCATGGGACTGACGCAGCCTGTCATCAATCTGCTTGAAGACAAAAAGATACCGAAAGTCGGACTGTCACTGCATGATGACATATTATCCCTGCACAAACGCGCCGACTTCACGCCGGGCAACTTCATCGACCTACAGAAACATGTAGGCGAACTTGGAGTCGAAGACCTAAGTTTACAGAAACTGTATGCAAACTTTTTCCACAAAAAGATAAGCAAGTCTGTACGCTTGAGCAACTGGGAGGCAGATGTCCTCACAGACAGCCAAAAGCTATATGCCGCAACCGACGCATGGGCATGCATCAACATATACGAAGAGTTGCTAAGGCTTGAAGCTACAGGCGACTACGAATTGGTAAAGACCGACGAGAAAGAAACCATACCGAATTACAATGTATAAAAACGTATATTTAAAGAAAGGCAAAGAAGAAAGCCTAAAAAGATTTCACCCTTGGGTGTTCTCCGGAGCTATAGCCCACGTCGATGACGGCATACAGGAAGGCGAATTCGTACGTGTACTCACATCATCGGGAGATTTCGTCGCTGTAGGACATTTCCAGATAGGCAGCATAGCAGTACGCGTATTATCGTTCGATGACATTCAGATAAACGACACTTTCTGGCGCAACCGCCTGTCGTCGGCATTAACAATGAGGCAAGCCATCGGCATTGCCGACAATCCGCAAAACAACACTTTCCGATTAGTGCACGGCGAAGGCGACAACCTGCCGGGGCTGGTCATCGACTGTTATGGCAAAACAGCCGTCATGCAAGCCCATAGTGTGGGCATGCATATTTGCCGCGAAGCCATAGCGCAGGCTCTTGTCTACGTCATGGGACAAAGGCTTGAAAATGTTTTTTACAAAAGCGAGACAACGCTGCCATACAAAGCAGGCCTGAGACAAGAAAACGGCTTCATCCACGGCGGATGCAACGATAACATTGCCGTAGAATACGGACTAAAGTTCCACGTTGACTGGCTCAAGGGACAAAAGACAGGATTCTTCGTCGACCAACGCGACAACCGCAGCTTGCTCGAGCGTTATGCCAAGGGGCGCACCGTGCTCAACATGTTCTGTTATACCGGCGGTTTCTCTGTATATGCAATGCGGGGAGGAGCCAACCTCGTACACTCCGTCGACAGCAGTGCTAAAGCCATAGAACTGACCAACGCCAACGTGTCTCTCAACTTTCCAGGAGACAACCGGCATGAAGCCTTCTGCGAAGACGCATTCAAGTTCCTTGACGCTGCCGACGGTAAATACGATCTCATTATACTCGACCCGCCCGCATTTGCCAAGCACCGTGCAGCCCTGCACAATGC
>NZ_JACJJG010000033.1 GCF_016899855.1 Marseilla massiliensis | reverse complement strand
TCCGATTGTGATGGAAGAGGATGTGTTTGCCATACATGGTGGTACTGCCATCAATCTGTTCTTGAAGGATTTGCCTCGTTATTCTGTAGATATTGATTTGACCTATATTCCATTGGCTGACCGTCAGACAAGTTTGGACGACATCAATATGCATCTGAAAGCCATCGCTGAAAAGGCAAAGAAAGCATTCAAAGGAATGCATATTGTTCCCAATTTCAATACTTGCAAACTTTTGTGCGAGTATCGAGGCAAACAGGTGAAGATTGAGGTCAATCAAACCAAGAGAGGAATAGTAGGCGGTGCTGTCCAAACTATACCATTGAGTGAGAAGGCTCAGGAAGAGTTTTCTCTCTTTTGTGAGGCAAATGTTGTACCCCTAACTCTATTGTATGGTGGCAAGATCGCAGCAGCGTTATCACGTCAGCATCCTCGTGATCTGTTTGATGTGAAGTATATGGATATTCCATTGAGTGAATGCCGAGAGGGACTCATCTTCTGTTTGCTTGGCAGCGATAGACCCATCCATGAGTCTTTTGCTCCACGCCTGATTGACCAGCGAGAAGCAATGGAAAACCAATTTGCAGGTATGACGGATATTCCTTTTACATACGAGGAGTTTGAAGAAACTCGTGCAAAACTCATTAATGATGTAAAGTCGTTGATGACAGAAGCGGATAAGAAGTTCCTTATCAGTTTCGAATTTGGTCAGCCAGAGTGGGATGGATACGAATTTGAATACTTCAAAGAATATCCATCAGTACAATGGAAGTTGCTTAATTTAAAGAAACTCGCCAAGCAGAATCCGCAGAAGTTGCAGGAGGAGGCAGAGAAACTGATTTTTGTATTAAACTAAAGATTAACAATGGTATTAATAACAATCTTATAATGTATGGTTAATAATGTTCCTATATATTCTAGCTCTGGTATTGGACAAATTGTCGGATATCGTGATTTGTTCCATGAACGGATGATGCCAAACATTCGAAAGTGCGTTAGTACTCTTGAACGTGAAAACTTGATGCACTTAGTTAGTAATATGGCAGAGAAACTTGTTAACAGACCATTCTATAATCCTAATTATGGGCATGGAAGAGAGAATATAGATGCGCTGAGATTCTTTTTTAGCAAAGACAATGCCAAGTATATTAATGAAGTTTTATTGCGTTTTAACAAGCTTGTCAATCGTGCAAAAAAACAGCCCCATTCTTATTTGGCCGCATCGGAAGACTCTTTGCTATATTTGATGAGGGATATTTTTGCTACTACATATAAGGTAAATAATTATAATAAAATCAAAATTGAAAAGAATTTTTTCAAATCTCTTTATGCTGCAAACCAAATTACATGTGAACGTGGTGGAGGTGTATCTCCTTATACGTTAGAAGATAATCCAGAACTATTCTATGCTGCTACAATGTTAAGACAGTTCTCGTCTAATAACTACCATGATAATCATATGTTATTGGTAACACAGACTATTAAGTGTATTCGGTTCTTTGAATTTGCCGCTAAACATACTGAATTTAGTAAGATGGTTCCTCTATTTTGTCAAAAATATGGGCTTGATAATAAATGGTGGTGTTACCCCAAGGCAATATGGGAGTTGGAATGCATTTTTAATTCGCATATAGGTGAAATTGATTTTGCTAAATGTAAGATGCCTGATGATAATATAACATACAGGGTTGCAATCGAATCGTCTTTGGATGTAAATGACTTTGTTTCCAAGAAAGAAAACCGTGATTTTACAAAATTTCGTTCGCGTCCTTTGATTCGCATGGATGAAACTCGTTTTTTTCTGTTCAATCATAATTTATGGATTGAGCACATATATAATAGCCTTTATTTTGATTTTCGTGAAATTGCAGAGAAAGAATTTGGATTTAAAGGTCAAGATTTCAACAGACTATACACTACTGATTTTTCCGAAGGATGCCTTTTTACTCAGACTTTGAAAGGTATTTTTCTTTCTCAGTCAAATGTTAATCTATGTGAGAACGAATGTATAGAGATTGATAAATCTAAAGATGCAAAAAATTGTGGAGCTCCAGATTTTTATGCACGGTATGATAATTTTGTATTTCTTTTTGAAAATAAAGATATAAAACTAAAAGATTATACGAAAGAATGTGGTAAACTTAAAGATTATCTTGATTTCCTATACTTGAATTTAGTTCGTAGTGATAAAGGGAAACCGAAAGGAGTCGGACAACTACTTAAGAATGTTCAAAGAATAAGAACGGGAGAGTTTCAAAAACGATGGGATCCAAATTGTCCTAAAGATGCAATTGTATATCCTATACTCGTTTTAGCAGATGTGAAACAAACAATGAATGGTGTTAAAAATCTCCTTCAAAATTGGCAGGTAGATGAATATTCACATTTTTCTATTGATGGTTCAAATATTATGCCTGTAGTTCTTACTGATATTGCTACGTTGTGTCTATTTGCTAAGACTTTCTCAAATAGGAATTTTAAGTCATATCTTGATGACTACTACAAGAAGTCCTCTATAGATTATTTTATTAAAAGCAATGAACTAACAGATTTATTTAATGGTTTAGCTTCCTTTCCTGAATACATGAAAACTCAACATAATGAAGGTATTGTTGATTTTTCCAAACATTGGGAGGAATATATACGAAAATAATTCTTTTTGTCCCTCGAAGAATAAAGTGTTACTTCGGGGGACAGATGGGGGACAAAATAGAGGATAATCTGCAAATATCGAAGTTAAAAGTCAAAAATCTGCAAAAATGGATGAATTTTTTAATGCTTGAAATTATGTGATTTACGAGCTGTATTTGCAGATAGTATGCTTTTCTTTGCATAAAATCACTTTCCCACGCAGAATCTACTTCCCGATACAAAAATGTTTAAATATGTTATGCAGTATTTCACCTGTTGTTACTTCGCCAAGAATGTCGTTTAGATGAAAAAGGCATTCTCGTAGGTCTTGTGCGATAAGGTCTCCAGTGAGTGACGTAGTAAGTCCATATTCTACACGGTTTATTGCATTTAGGGCTTTGGTCAATGCTTCGTAATGTCGGACATTAGTTATTATAATATCATTGTTACTTGTTTCAAGAATACAACTTAGTTCGCAAAGCATATTGCGCAGCTGTTCTATGTTTGTTCCGCTTTTTGCTGAAATTGTAATCGTGTGCCAATGTATATTTGATGATATTTTAATGATTTCTGGGATTTTTATATTTGATTCTGGTACAATGTCACATTTATTCATTGCTAATATAACCTGTTTGTTAATCAGGTGTTGATGTATTTTTTCATAAAAATCAAGGAAGTTGTCTTTTCGTTGTAAGTCATACATCAATATTACTATTTCGGCTTTATTCAATGCTTTGAAACTTCGTTCTATACCCATTGCTTCTATTGTATCGTGAGTTTCCCGTATGCCGGCAGTATCGATAAACCTGAAAGTTGTCCCGTTAATATTTATTGTGTCTTCTATGACATCACGAGTTGTGCCGTCAATGTCACTTACGATAGCACGATCATCTCCAGACAGTGTGTTTAACAGTGTCGATTTTCCTGCATTTGTTTCTCCTATTATAGCGACAGGTATGCCATTCTTTATTGCATTACCAAGTGAAAATGAATTAATCAGTTTAGATATAACCGTGCTGATTTGCAAAGACGTTTCTTTTAATTCTTTTCGGTCTGCAAATTCTAAGTCTTCGTGGTCACTAAAGTCAAGTTCAAGTTCTATTAATGACGTTAAATGTAATAGTTTGTCTCGTAGAGTTTTTAGTTCATGACTGAAATTGCCACGCATTTGATTCATTGCAATACGATGTGTTGCTTTCGATGATGAAGCAATAAGGTCGGCTACTGCTTCTGCTTGGCTTAAATCCATTTTTCCATTTAAAAATGCACGTTGCGTGAATTCGCCAGGATTTGCTGCACGGCAACCATTGTCAATGAGCATTTGCATTATTTGTTTCAGTATATACTCTGAGCCATGGCATGATATTTCAGTACAGTTTTCCCCCGTGTATGAATGTGGAGCACGGAATAGGCTGACAAGGACTTCGTCGATAATCTCTCCGTCCTTGTTTGTTATGTGGCCATATGATATTGTATAAGCCTTGCGTTCAGATAATAGTTTATGTGTTTTATCGGCAGGAATGAAAATCTTGTCGGTATTTATTATTGCATTGGGGCCTGATACTCTTATTATTCCAAGGGCTCCGCCACGTCCTGTGGCAATAGCGCATATCGTTTCTTCTTTGTTCATCAAATGCCTTTTTTATGAAAACTATTTTGAAAATACCATCAGGGATTTCAATAGAAATATGTTATTTTATAATTTTTATTCTGATTTTACAATTATGTTTCCCTTGTAAAATTGAATGACATAGTATAATTTCAAATTTATGCTGTTCCCAAAGATGGCTCATCGTATAAAGTACACTTTGTCGCGAGCATTCACATAGTAGAGGAGTGGAAATATATCCTTCATTACGTAATCCACAAGTGCATTCCTGGAAGTATAGATTATAAATATGTCTTTTTTCTATTGTTTCACTTTTTACTCCTTGCAATTCATTTGTTTTGTTGAAAAAAATATCGATATCCCCATTTGATTCTTCATAAAGCGTTCTGAAAATATGGAATACGCCATTTTTAACACAATTTTTACCGCATTCGTAAAAGAAGTGTTCTCTTTCTTTTGGCGATAATTGGGCTATTCCTTTTTCAAAACCTTTAAACCATTTTTTTAGGTCCATAAGTTGTTTCTTGTAATAATAGTGCAAAAGTACTGATTATATGCGAGAATCGTGAGAGTTATATATTCAAATTTTTGGTTTTATATTTTATAAATATAACGAGCTGTATCTTGTCATTATTGGATAGATACAGCTCGTTATTAATAAATTCAATTTAATCGTATATGATCAAATGTTGTCTTGGTCAATTAAAATGAATATATGAAAATGCTTTCAATCAGCATATTTTGCGTGCTCCATCGCTAATCACGATGTCATAAACTTTTGGTTGTTTGCCGAATTTTTCTTTGTATGCTGATGTTGCATCATTGATGAACTTGTCATACAATTCTTCTTTTACCAAGTTTATTGTACATCCGCCGAAGCCGCCACCCATAATTCTGCTGCCAGTAACTCCGTTTTTGCGCGCCATATCAACAAGGAAGTCAAGTTCCTCACATGAAACTTCGTAATCTTTGCTTAAGCCGTCATGTGTTTCATACATTTTTTGACCTACAGTTCCATAGTCGCCCTTATTCAATGCATCGCACACAGCGAGAACCCTGTCTTTTTCACCTAATACATAAGTGGCCCTCTTCATATCTTCTTCACTGATGTCGGCTTTTACAGAATTGAGCATGTCCCAATCTATATCACGCAGGGTTTCTATATCCCTGTCAGTGTATTTCTTCCTTAATGTTTCAACAACATTCTCGCAACTCTTGCGACGGTCGTTGTATGCAGACGAAGCTAATTCATGTTTTACAACAGAGTCAATAAGAACCAATCTGTATCCTTTTGGCTCAAAAGGATAATATTCGAACTCGCGGCTTCTGCAATCAAGTCTCATTAATTTTCCTTCTTTACCGAAAATGCTGGCGAACTGGTCCATAATGCCACAATTTACTCCACAATAATTGTGTTCCGTTGCCTGACCAGCCAAAACCATGTCCCATTTTGACACTTTATTGTCACCGAACAAGTCGTTGAGTGCGTATGCAAAGCAACTTTCCATTGCAGCTGATGATGACATTCCTGCTCCTAAAGGTACATCTCCGGCAAAAGCGATGTTGAATCCTTTAACATCAACACCTAATTTTTTCATTTCTTGAATTATGCCGTATATGTATCTTGCCCAACTTGCCCGAGGGCCTTGAGGATCATCAATTTTAAACTCAACCCGATCCTTCAAGTCGATAGCATAAGCCATTACCGTGTTGCTACCGTTGGGACGTATTTCACACATAATCCCTTTATCTATTGCGCCCGGGAAAACGAAACCACCATTATAATCTGTGTGTTCGCCTATAAGGTTTATACGCCCTGGGGCAGCGTAGATGTTACCGGTTTGTCCGTCGAAATGCTTTATAAAGCGGCTTCTTACAAAATCTATTTCCATAATTGTTTAGAATATTAGTTTAATGATTTATTTTTCAATACTGAATTTATATATTGTTTTCTGTTTATATTGTTCACCAGGTCTCAATATTACGGACGGGAAATATGGTCGGTTAGGAGAGTCAGGGAAGTGTTGTGCTTCAAAACATACAGCGCTTCTACGTGGGAAAGTTGCCCCATGTTGTCCCTTGTATCCGTCTGCCCAATTATCCGTATAGAACTGAACGCCAGGTTCTGTTGTATAAACTTCCATAACACGGCCACTTACAGGTTCCTTTACACGTGCAGCGAAGCCAAGTTCACCTTCTTCTTTTTTATTCAGAACGAAACAATGATCATATCCTGCGCCGTTCTTTATTTGTTCATTGTCTGCGTTAATGTCTTGCCCTATTGTTTTCGGTGTACGGAAGTCAAAAGGTGTGTCTTTGACTAATCTGATTTCACCTGTTGGGATTGACGTTTCATCAATTGGTAAATAAAAGTCAGCATTGATCTCGCATATGAGGTTATCAATTGTTGGCGTTGGGTTTGCTATTCCTGCCAAGCTGAAATAACCATGACTTGTTAAGTTTATTACCGTTTTTTTGTTTGTGGTCGCCATGTATTCGATAATTAACTCATTATCGTCATTAAAAATATATGCGACCGTTACTTTCACTTCTCCTGTGTATCCCTCTTCACCATAAGATGAAACGTAGTTGAGTATCAGTGTTTCATCATTCATCATTAATGCGTCCCACACTTTTGTGTTAAATCCTGATTTACCTCCATGGAGGGAGTTTGGACCGTTGTTAATGGCCAGCTGGTATTTTTTTCCGTTTAACTGAAATTCTCCTTTACATATTCTGTTTCCATATCTGCCTATCAATGTAGAGAGGTAGGGCTCAGGGCTGTTGATGACGTCTTGGATATTATCGTGTCCTTGTATGACGTTAGCGTAATCACCGTTCTTGTCGGGAACCATTATTGCGACGATAGCGCCTCCATAATTGGTTATAGCTACTTCATTACCCCATTTGTTTTTGAGAATATATAAATCTGTTTTCTTTCCGTTTATCGTGGTTTGAAAATCCTCTCTTTTCAAGCCACACAGACAATGTGTTTCATTTGTGCTCATAATATTAACTTTTTAAGTTAGAAAACATACATGCAAAGTAACTTAAAAAAGTTGAGAAACACAAATGAAACATATGAAATTATTTCGTTTTATTGTTAAAAACGATTAAACACAGTCATTTAGAAAATCCGCAACAATATAACTGCTTCCTCCTACAAAAATAAAGTCGTCTTTATCTGCGTCATTAATAGCTTGCTGGTAAGCATTTTTGACGTTTGGAAACGATTTTGATTTCAAATGATGGGCATCACCTATCTGTTTAATTTCATTTTCGTTGATAGCCCTCTTGTTGTCTGCCTTGGTAAAATAGTATATTGCATTAGATGGAAGAAGGCTAATGACGGTAGAAACGTCTTTGTCGTCAACCATGCCAAATACAATCCGCATCTGTTTGCATTTTTGCATATTTAATTGTTTGCTCAGATATTTCCATCCGCCAACGTTGTGTCCCGTGTCACAAATCACAGTCGGGTGTTCTTTGATTTTTTGCCATCTTCCATGTAGTCCGGTCATTTCTGTGACATGGGCAAATCCTGTTTTTATATCTTCTTTTTTTATGTTTATTCCTGATTCAATCAGCTCTTTTGTTGAGCACAGAATAGTGTTGGTATTCATCTTTTGGTATAGTCCGCCAAGTTCTCCGTATAGCGCCCCGAACGTGTGTGTGTTGTACGAGATACCGCCTTCTGTCAATGATTTGGCATTGATAATCTCATTTTCGCTTTCTGCGAATATTAATTTCGCATTTTGCTCAATAGATTTAGATATGAATACAGGTTTCGTCTCTTCAGTCGTTTCTCCGATAACTACAGGTATGCCGTTTTTTATTATGCCAGCTTTTTCGTAAGCTATCTTTGCTAATGTGTCGCCTAAAAATTGTGTGTGGTCGAAACTGATGTTTGTGATGACCGACAGTATAGGTGTGATGATGTTGGTGCAGTCAAGCCTTCCGCCTAAACCAACTTCTATTACGGCTATGTCTACTTTACATTCTTCAAAGTATTTAAATGCTATAGCTGTTGTCAGTTCGAAAAAGCTTGGATGTAACGGTTCAAAAAAATGACGCTCATTTTGTACGAAACCGATTACATATTCTTTACTTATACATTGTCCATTTATCCTTATGCGTTCCCTGAAATCCTTTATGTGAGGCGATGTATATAGTCCGACTTTATATCCGGCAGCTTGCAAGATGGCGGCAATTGTATGTGAGCAAGAGCCTTTACCATTGGTGCCCGCAATATGTATTGTTTTATATTTTTTGTGGGGATGACCGAAATGTTCGTCTAAAATGAGCGTGTTTTCCAATCCCTCTTTATAAGCAACAGCGCCCACTTTTTGGAACATAGGGACGCTGTTGTATAGATATTTAATTGTTTCTTCGTATGTCATGAATAATTACTATCAATTAGTTGAAGTAATTTTTGAATTTCTGGAAAATGGTACGCTTGGTTGCCGTGTCGCCTTTGAAGTTGTCGCTGTTGCGCATACTTTCCAACATGTCGCGTTCTTGATTTGTCAATGTTTTTGGCACATAAACGCTGATGTTTACGACCATATCGCCAGTTCCTCTACCATATCCATGTACGGCGGGCAGTCCCTTTCCCCTTAGGCGTAGGGCTTTGCCTGGTTGTGTGCCGGGCTCAATTTTTATTCTGACCTTACCTCCGTCGATAGTCGGTATTTCAACGCTTCCTCCAAGCGTGGCAGTGGGGAAATCAAGTAATAGGTTGTATATTATATCGTTGTCGTCACGGACAAATGTATCATTAGGCTCTTCTTCTATGTAAACCTGTATATTGCCAGGCACACCATTGTGTCTGCCAGCGTTGCCTTTGCCTGGTACGTTCACAATCATGCCTTCTGATACGCCTGCCGGAATGTTGATTTCAACGACTTCTTCTCCTTTTACTACACCGCTGCCACCGCATGCATGGCATTTGTTCTTGATGACGGTGCCTTCACCTCCACACGTGGGGCAAACGCTTTGTGTCTGCATCATACCGAACATACTTTGTGTCGTGTGGGTTACCATTCCGCAACCATGGCATGTAGGACACGTTTCTTTAGCACTGTTGCCTTCGGCGCCGGTTCCATGACAGTGGCTACATGTCACGTCTTTTTTTACTTTAAATTTCTTGGTAACTCCAGTGGATATCTCTTGTAGAGTAAGCCTTACTTTCAGGCGAAGGTCTGAACCACGGTGCTGGGCCGGGCGGCGTTGGCCACCACTGCTGAATCCACTGCCGCCAAATCCGCCGAATCCACCCCGACCACCGAATATATCTCCAAACATGGAGAATATGTCATCCATGCTGAAGCCACCGGCGCTGCTAAAGCCTCCGAAGCCGCCTTCACCACCTGGACCGTTGAATCCAAACTGGTCATATTGTTTTCTCTTTTGAGGGTCATGCAGTACGTCGTAGGCTTCGGCTGCTTCCTTAAATTTTTCCTCAGCCTCTTTATTGCCAGGATTCCTGTCCGGATGATATTTGATGGCGATTTTCCTGTAAGCCTTTTTTATTTCGTCTTCGGTTGCGTCTTTACTTACGCCAAGAACCTCATAATAGTCTCTTTTTGCCATAACTCTGAGAATTAAATTGCCAATGTGAACAATGAAAATATATGCGTTTTAGGATACAATGTATAAATTATCCTCCATTATTCTCATTGTCCGACAGCCACTTTTGCGTGTCTTATAACTTTGTCGTTAAGAGTATAACCCGTCTGGACACAGTCGAGCACTTTTCCTTTTTTGTCATCTCCCATGCCTGGCACCATAGCTACGGCTTCGTGAAAATTAGTATCGAAGTCGGCATTATCTGTTTCAATCTTTTTTACGCCAAGACTTTCCATTATTTTATTGGTCTTTTGGTAAATTAGTTGCATGCCTTCACGAAGAACGTTAACGTCGTCTGTCTTTTCGGCGTTTGCTATGGCACGTTCCATGTCGTCGATAATTGGCAATATTGCCTGAACGGCTTTTTCCGAACCGTTAAGGATAAGTTCCGCTTTTTCTTTCAGCGTACGTTTACGGTAATTGTCGAACTCCGCTACAGAGCGCAGGTATTTGTCTTTCAGCTGTGCTATTTCCTCCTGCGCGGCCGTCAGCTCGTCCTTTTCGCCAGAGGTCTCGTTGCTTGCTTCTTCCTCTTCAACGCCTTCTGCTGTATTTGTGCAAGTCTCTTCCGTTTCAGGTTTTGGGGTTTCGTTTGCCTGTTCTGTTTCTCTGGTAGCCTCCATTGCTTCGGCTTCTTGTTTTGCCTCTTTTATGTTATCTTTTTCCTCTTTCATGATGATATGTATTTTTATAATGACACAGCAAAAATCTTGCCATTATATGTCTGTGTGACATTTATTCATACATTTTTGCACGTTGTTCTTTTAGTTGTTCGTCATATATGTAGTCATCGTACTGCATTAACTTGTCAATCGTACCCTTCGGGGTCAGTTCTATTATGCGGTCGGCAACAGTCTGTATAAACTCATGGTCATGGCTACTGAACAGAATGTTTCCCTTGAAGTTTATTAAGTTGTTATTGAATGCCTGTATACTTTCAAGGTCAAGGTGGTTTGTCGGAGTGTCTAATATAAGGCAGTTGGCGTTCTTGAGCTGCATTCTGGCTATCATGCATCTCATCTTTTCTCCACCGCTTAATACGTTGACCTTCTTTAGTACCTCTTCGCCGCTGAATAGCATGCGGCCTAAGTAACCTTTCATGGCAACTTCATTTCCCGTGCCGAACTGGCTCAACCATTCAACAAGGTTTAATTCGCTTTGGAAGAATTCTGTATTGTCAAGAGGCAGGTATGCAGTGGTTATGGTAACTCCCCATTTATATGTTCCGGCGTCGGCTGTACGGTTGCCATTGATTATTTCAAACAAGGCAGTCATAGCCTTGGGGTTATGGCTGAGGAATACTATTTTCTGACCTTTTTCCACGTTGAAGCTGACATTGTCGAACAAGACCGTTCCGTCGGAATCAAGAGCCTTGAGTCCCTCAACTTCAAGAATCTGGTTACCTGGTTCACGTTCCATTTGGAAGATGATTCCCGGGTACTTACGTGAAGACGGGCGGATTTCATCTACAGTCAGTTTTGCAAGCATTTTTTTACGGCTTGTCGTTTGTTTACTTTTTGCCACGTTGGCTGAGAAACGGCGTATGAACTCTTCAAGTTCCTTGCGCTTTTCTTCCGCCTTTTGTCGCTGGTTTTGTGCCTGGCGCAGAGCCAGCTGAGAACTTTCGTACCAGAACGAGTAGTTGCCGGCAAATACTGTTACCTTGCCGAAGTCAATATCTACTGTTTGGGTGCTTACGGCGTCAAGGAAGTGTCGGTCGTGGCTTACTACAAGTACCGTTTGCTCTACATTGCTCAGATATTCCTCCAGCCATTGTACCGTGTCAAGGTCAAGGTCGTTGGTCGGCTCGTCAAGCAGCAGGTTGTCAGGATTGCCAAAGAGGGCTTTTGCCAGCATTACGCGTACTTTTTCATTGTTTGAAAGTTCGCTCATCTGCTTTTGGTGCAGCTCTTCCTTTACGCCAAGGTTTGACAGCATTTGGGCTGCATCGCTTTCGGCATTCCAGCCGCCCATCTCGGCGAATTTCTCCTCAAGTTCAGCAACGAGGTTGCCATCCTCCTCGCTGAAATCAGATTTCATGTATATCGCCTCGCGTTCCTTCATGTTTTGCCATAGCGGCTGGTGCCCCATAAGCACAGTATCGAGTACGGAGTATTCGTCATATTTAAAGTGATCTTGGTCCAACACAGAGAGTCTTTCTCCTGGTCCCAGTTCTACACTTCCTTTGTTGGGTTCAAGTTCGCCGCTGATGGCTTTTAATAATGTGGATTTTCCGGCACCGTTGGCTCCGATCACCCCATAAATATTACCGTTAGTGAACTTGATGTTTACATCTTTGTAAAGGACTCTCTTTCCGAATTGGATTGCAAGATTTGTGACAGTTATCATCTTTTTAGCTTACCTTATGATGTTATGAATTTCGCGGTGCAAAATTACAATATTTTATCCGTATTGCCAAATATAAAAACTATATGACTGTAAATAACGAGTATTAATCGTTTTTTCAGGGTTATATGGCTGGCTGATTGCTATCTTGAATATTGCATATTTTCAATATGCCGTATATTGTGTTTTAATACATGGTCTTTTGGAAGCTGAAAGATGGTTCTTCGCATGGCAAAAGACGGTCAATTCCTTTTAGAATTATTATTATCTGAAATATGGCTTTATTGCCCAGTCTGAATTATTAGCAATAAAGAGAAACATCCCTGTTTATTAAAAAAGTGGACAAAATTAATTTTTAAATAATTTTGTCCACTTGCTTGTAAGATAAGTCTATCTCGATATAAATTTATGGTTATTCCTTGATGTTCGGTTCTTCAAGTCCGTAACCTTTCTTTTTGTCTACAACTTTGAGGACAAATCCGAGGATAAGTGCTGCCACACCAAGGCAGGCGAGCATTACCAAAGGTACAGTATAGTCGTAAGATACGGCCGCCTCTTGCGGTGTTATTACACCGTTCTGTAGATCTGAGACAAGTTGCGGATTTGTCTTGTCGAGCACTTTACCGATTAGCAGTGGGAATAGCCATAGGCCGATGTTCTGTATCCAAAAGATAAGGGCGTAGGCGCTACCGATGATTTTTGCGTCAACAAGCTTAGGTACGCTTGGCCACAAAGACGCTGGTACGAGTGAGAAACTGGCTCCGAGTACGAGGATTGTTATGTAGGCTACAATTACTCCGCCTATCGCGTTGCCTTTGAACAAGGGTAGGATGAACGCGAAAGTAAGATGGCAGGCTATGAGCAACAGCGAGCCTATCACGAGCATAGAGGCGGCTTTGCCCTTATGGTCGACATAGTTGCCTAAGATAGGGGTGATGCCAACGGCGAGTAGCGGGAATACGGCAAATACAGTCTCAGCGCTCTGGCGCATGTATCCCATATAGCAGAACACCACAAGGGCTACTACGGCAACAATCTGCATAAGCGATTTTGTACTTTTTTTCTTAGAGAAGTTGCTGGCAAAAGCAGCCGCAGCGACAATGAGCATAATTATATATTGGATTACGGTAACAGTGTTGCCTGCCCAAAACGAATCTGTCGGTACCTCTGTGAAAGTAAGGTTACATTGCAGCATGTTTACGGCATACTTCTGGAACGGGAAGATAGCTGAGTAATACAGTACACACAGAAGAGCAACAAGCCAGAATCCGCTACTGCGTAGGATGTTACCGATGTCGCTTACCTTGAACGGATCGTCTTTCTCCTCGGCTTCGCCTGTCTGTGCATCAAGTTTCTTATCCATGAAGAAATAGACGATGAACATGATTAGCGCAATCATAAGGAGGACTACACCAAATGCTACAGAGCGTGAAACGTCGATGTCGCCGCCGAGCTTCGCGAATACCGGCGAGAAGATCATACACGTAGCAACACCTAGGCGAGCAAGTGCCATTTCTGAACCCATGGCAAGTGCCATTTCGTGTCCCTTAAACCATTTTACAATTCCTCGTGATACGGTTATGCCTGCCATTTCAACGCCGCAACCGAAAATCATGAAGCCAACGGCTGCAAACTTGGCAGATGCAGGCATGCCGAGATAGAATGGTGAGATACCTAATTCGTCGAATCCAGGTATGTAGTTTAAATTCTCGGTAAACCATGTTTCAAGACTGCTGCCTTGGAATGCTTCTGTTACCGCGTACCAGTTGATTGTCGCTCCGACAAGCATTACAACACCTGAGAGTACGGCTGTGAAGCGTACGCCCATTTTGTCAAGGATTATTCCGGCAAAAATCAGGAAGAATACAAATACGTTAAGGAATGTTTCCGAACCTTGCATTGTACCGAATGCCGTTGAATCCCAACCACGTGTAGACTGCATTAAGTCTTTGATAGGCGAGAGGATGTCCATGAATATGTATGAACAGAACATCGCAAACGCAAGGAAAAACAATACCAGCCATCTTGTTGCGGCGGAATCTCTGAGTGTTTTTTGAATTTTATCAGTCATGTTATTATGTATTATTGTTGTTTTTCTAAGATTATGTAGATTTTTTTATAATTAAGAGCTAAGAAAATGTCTTTCTTAACTCTTAATCAAATAATTTATTTCAGCCACTTGTCAAGCCAATTGAAGAACGTTCGTTGCCATAGAATGCCGTTCTGCGGTTTGAGCACCCAATGGTTCTCGTCGGGGAACAGAAGCAACTCAGCCGGTATCCCACGCATTCTTGCTGCATTGAATGCACCCATTCCTTGATTGGCGTTTATACGGTAATCCTTTTCACCATGTATGCATAGGATAGGAGTATCCCACTTGTCGATAAACTTATGTGGCGAGTTTGCGTATGTTCTGCGTGCGTTTTCGCTTAGGTCTTTGTTCCAATACGCATCCTCATATTCCCAGTTGCTGAACCATGCTTCCTCTGTGTCTGCGTACATTGATTCAAGATTGAACGCACCGTCATGGGCGATGAAGCACTTGAAACGTTTGTCATGGTGTCCAGCAAGATAATATACGCTGAAGCCGCCGAAACTTGCTCCTACTGCGCCAAGACGGTCTTTGTCAACGAATGGCAGGTTTTCGCATGCATCATCAATAGCTGTAAGGTAATCTTTCATGCATTGGCCTGTCCAGTCGCCGGATATTTGTTCATTCCATTCACTGCCAAAGCCCGGCAAGCCTCTACGGTTAGGTGCAATCACGACATATCCGTTTGCCGCCATGATTTGCATATTCCATCTATAGCTCCAGAATTGTGACACAGGACTTTGCGGTCCTCCCTCACAGAAAAGCAGCGTGGGATATTTTTTATTTTCGTCAAAATGTGCTGGCAACACAATCCAGTAGAGCATGTCTTTTCCGTCAGTCGTTTTGACCCAACGCTGCTGGATTTTGCCGAAAGTCATCTGGTCATACAGATGCTTGTTTTCAAATGTAATTTGTTCCGCCTTTGATTGCTTTTCTTTCTTGTTCGGATTAATTACAAAAAGTTCGGATGCCTGTGACATACTGTGCCGCTCTGCAAGTAGCTTGTTTCCGTCATTTAGTAATTGTACGGAACCATAATCATACCATCCGTCAGTTAGTTGTTTTACTTCGCCCGTTAAATTCGTCTGGTATATGTTTTCACATCCATGCCATACGCCAAGGAAATATAATGTTTCAGAGTCTGAGCTCCAGCAGAAAGCATCAACGTTTGTATCAAGCGATTCGGTGACATACTTTTTAGTATCAGTGGCAAGTTCGTAGATACATAGACGATTACGGTCGCTTTCATATCCATTGCGGGCCATGCTTTGCCAAGCTATGTATTTCCCGTCGGGCGAGAATTGAGGATTAACATCATATCCAGGATTGTTCTTTAGGTTTTCTTCAGAATTTACAGCCTGGTATTTCATAGACTTTGTCGGGTTGATAGCCGGCTCTTGATAGTTAGTCTGTTTGCATAGGTTAGCTACGGTTTTTCCCGTTTCAACATTATAAAGGTATATGTCCACATCGGTGGATATTGCATATTGAACTCCAGTTTTTTTGCGTGACGAGTATGCAATTTCCTTTGAATCAGGACTCCATGCAAGCTGTTCAATACCGCCAAAAGGCTTTGTTGGACATTCGTATGGCTCACCCTCCATTATATCTTTGCCCTCGCTTATGCCGTTTGTTGTTACATCTGCGACGAATGGGTGAGGTATAGATTTTACATATTCGTCCCAGTGTCTGTAATTCATGTCGGTAATAAGCATTCCGGTGGCCTTCGGAAGATCAGAAGGATTCTTTTTTATGATTCCGTGATAGGGTAGTTGTTTTATCAATATAACCTTTTTTTCATCGGGTGAGAATATGAATCCGTCTATACCGGTCTTGTCGTTGCTTAATTGCTTTCGATCTGTTCCGTCGGCATTCATAGTCCAAATCTGTCCATCACAAAGATAGGCTATTTTCTCTCCGTTATTAATCCATACAGCGTCGGTTTCGCTCTTGTTGCCAGTTGTGAGCATTTTATTGTTCTTGCCGTTTGCGTCCATGACGTATATTACGGTATGGCTTTTATTTTCTTTTACGCTGTAATAGCTTACCTGGTATACGATTTTCTTGCCGTCCGGTGATGCTTGGTGTCCTCCTATTCGCCCCATAGCCCAGAGTGCTTCAGGTGTCATAAGGTCACTTGTCAACTTAATGTCACTTTTTCCGATAAAGTCGGTTGCCTCTTGTGCGTCTATCGAGCTGCAACCGATGGCAAGCGCGGTTGCAAGCATAATTGCTTTGTTCATGGATATTGGTAGTTTAAACATAGGGGCAGCCGATAACGTCTGCCCCTACATTGATTATTAAAATTTATTTTTTCGGCTTGTTTTTCTCCTGTTGTTCACGCAGACGTTTTAGTTCCTCGGCCTGTTTCTGCATAGCCTCAAGTCTGGAAGCCAGTCCGCTCATCTTTTGCGGATTGTTCTTGTTCTCTTGGTAGCGCGCCTCAAGTATGGCCAATAACTTCTCGTCATTTGTCGTTTTACGCAGAGTCCACATAATAGCAGCGCTGAAAAACAACGAGATGAAATAATAGAAGTTTAGGCCTGCTGAATAATCGTTGAACATGAAGAAGAAGAATATCGGCATAAGATATGTCATCCAGCGCATCATCTTCATCTGTTCGGCTTGTGCCCCAATCATTTGGTCTTTCTGTTGACGCATTGTCATGACGCTGTAAAGTACGTTTGCGGCACAGAACAGTATACACGTTAAACTCAGATGGTCACCGATAAGCCATAAGTTCGTATTCCATTCAATAATCGGGTCATAAGTTGACAAATCGCTAATCCAAAGGAAACTTTCACCTCTAAGTTGAATTGCGTTAGGTACAAAGTTGAACATTGCAATCCAGATAGGCATCTGTATGAGAATTGGCAAGCATCCGCTTAACGGACTTACTCCGTACTTTGAGTACATAGCCATCATGGCCTGTTGTTTTTGCATTTGGTCTTCCGGCTTGTCGTACTGTTTTGTCGCTTCCTCTATTTTCGGTCTTAATACTCTCATCTTGGCTGATGACATGTAGCTTTTCTTTACCAATGGATATGTAATAAGCTTTAACAAAAGGGTGATGAGGATAAGTACGACACCCATATTTATGTTCATGTCCGTAAGCCAGTCAAACACATAGATGGTAAACCAACGGTTTATTATGCGGATAATAGGCCATCCCAAGTATACAAGACGCTGCATTTCGAGGTCTTTGTTGAAAGTGCTTTCCTTCTCAATTTGTCTTAATAGATTGAAATCATTTGGACCAAAATAGAATTCAAGTTCTGTGGGTTGTTTGCCTGTAGGGTCAAAGGATGTCTTTAATTTGGCACCATATTGTTTTAAATATCCTGAGCCTTTTTCCTGTGGAATACTTGTAAGAAGCGAGTTTGTACCGAGATCATTCTTGGCGATCATGACCGCGCTGAAAAATTGGTTTTTAAATGCAACCCAGTCAATTGTTTCGTCGATTTTTTCATCAACTTTCTCGCTTGCTTCGCTCAGATTGTCTGTACCACCCTCTGTCAGATGATAAGTCAGGGATGAATATCTGTTTTCAAATGTAAATCCTTTTTCCTGCTGACGGCATAGGTCTGTCCATTCTATGTCCATCTTGTCATAGTTGGGTGCAAACATGCCACTCAGTCCGTTTGCCTGCATTAAGAAATGAAGCATGTAATCCTTGCCGAGTTTATACTTCATTACCAAAGATTTTCCGTTGCCAGCAACGGCGGTCATTGTTACTGTTGTGTCTGTAACGTTTGACGGAGTGAAATACAGGTCGCTGGTGATGATATTGGTTTCTTTACCAGCAAGCATGAACTTCAGAGATTGTTCTTTTGAATCGAACAAAGTGAGGTCGGCATTACCGTTTCTGTCTTCAAAGCCTTTTATGACGGCTTTTTCAACCGTTCCTCCTTTTGTGCTTAAAGTAAGCTCAATCTTGGAGTTTTTAAGAACAATGTCTTCAGCCTTGCCAGTCAGGGCGTTATAGAATGCTACGGTAGTATCCTTTACAGCGTTTGTGGCATTAATATTCTTGGCCTGTTGCTCGGCTTTAAATTGTTGCTCAGCCTTTTGTTTGGCTATGGCGGTTATTGAGTCTTGCTTTCTTTGTTGCGCAATATCTTCTTCTGATGGTTTTGTATACCAACTGTAACCAATCAGAAGAAGCGCAATGAGTACAAAACCTATAATCGTATTCTTGTCCATTTCTGAAAACTATATGCTTATTATTTATTTTTGCTTTTATTGTTTTCGATTGCGGTTTTAACGAAATCGAGGAACAAAGGGTGCGGATGCAGTACCGTACTTGAATATTCCGGATGGAATTGTGTTCCGATATACCATTTTAAGCCTGGAATTTCAACGATTTCAACGAGATCGCTTTCAGGATTACGTCCTACGCATTTCATTCCTGAACGTTCGTATTCTTGCTCGAAGTCGTTGTTGAATTCGTAGCGGTGACGATGGCGCTCCTGTATGTGTTCTTTTTTATATATATTGAATACACGAGAACCTTGTCTTAGTACGCACTCGTAAGCGCCAAGACGCATTGTTCCACCCATATTCGTGATATTCTTCTGGTCCTCCATTATGTCAATTACGTTGTGCTCGGTCTTTTCGTCCATCTCGCGGCTATTTGCATCCTCATACCCAAGGACATTGCGGCCGAACTCAATTACCATCATCTGCATGCCTAAACAAATGCCGAACGTTGGTATATCGTGTGTGCGCGTATAATGGGCAGCAACGATTTTTCCTTCTATTCCACGTTGCCCAAATCCCGGACATATAACGATTCCGTCCATACCTGCAAGTTTCTCACTTACATTCTCTTCGTTTATCTTTTCGCTATTGATAAATGTTGTCTTGACTTTATAATCATTATAGGTCCCAGCTTGCGACAGACTTTCCAAAATACTCTTATAAGCATCCTGAAGGTCATATTTGCCGACAAGACCGATGTTTACAACCTCGGTTGCCTTGTGTCTGCGCTCAAGGAACGAGCGCCATGGGCCAAGGGTAGGGGTTTCACCTATTGGCTCACCCATTTTCCGCAAGATTGTCTCGTCGAGTTTTTGTTCCTGCATACGTACCGGAACCTCGTATATCGTCGGCATGTCTACGCTCTGAACAACGGCATCGAAATCAACGTTACAGAAATTCGCAACCTTTTTGCGTATGCCGTCATTAATTGGGTGCTCGGTTCTCAAGACAAGAATATCGGGCTGTATACCTACGCTTTGCAATTCTTTTACAGAATGCTGTGTCGGTTTTGTCTTCAATTCTTTTGCCGCAGCGAGATATGGTATATAAGTAAGGTGCACGCACAGAGCTCTTTTGCCGAGCTCCCATTTCAGCTGGCGTATGCTCTCCAGAAACGGTAAGCTCTCGATGTCGCCGACGGTACCGCCGATTTCAGTGATTACGAAATCGTAATTTTCCTTTTTCCCAAGGTACATTACGTTTCTCTTGATTTCGTCCGTAATATGGGGGATTACTTGTATTGTCTTTCCAAGATAGTCTCCGCGACGCTCCTTGTCTATGACAGACTTGTATATTCTACCGGTTGTAAGGTTGTTTGCTTTTGTTGTCTGGATACCGGTGAAGCGTTCATAATGTCCTAAATCCAAGTCAGCTTCATGACCGTCAACCGTAACATAACATTCCCCGTGCTCATATGGATTGAGCGTACCCGGGTCAATGTTTATATAAGGGTCAAACTTTTGGATTGTGATGTTGTAACCTCTGGCTTGAAGAAGTTTTCCTATTGACGATGATATGATTCCTTTACCAAGCGAGGAAGCGACACCGCCTGTGACGAAGATATATTTTGTTTCTGCCACGATATAAATAATTTGATTACTAATACGAAATGAAAATACAACGTGCAAAATTAAAAAAAAATGCTGATACCTACAAATTATAACCTCTTTATTAAGAGAAAAAACGAAGGGTGGGGTTTTATTTGTGAAATAAATGCTAACTTTGCAGGCATAATGTATTTTCAGAACATGAAGCTCAAACTTTTGTTTGTTATCGTATTGACAGGTTTTGCCGGAGTGGCTTGCGGACAGGTTAAACATTGGCGACATCGTCTTAATCGTCCTCAAGTTGACACATCTGTAGTAGTTGCTTATATGGATTCATTACGGGCTTATAAGGTTAAGGCTGATTCAGTTTCACGCCTTATGGACTCGTTGTCAATAAAACCTGCTGCTGACTCGAGGTATTTCAGGCTATTCTCACCATTAACATTTTATCATTCAATAGCAGGTAGGAGCTTAGTTTTGGGGGCAGATAGTGTTGACGATGTCGAATCTGCCATTGACGATGTGCTTATGGCGGCATATATGCGTCGCCCGGGGCGTGTGGAGGCTACTGAGGGTGAAATTGCCAGGGCAGGCTCTTTACATGAAGAAATAACGAAGCCTTTAAGGCATAAGGTGAAATACGTCAAGAAAGACGAAGTTGTGCCTGAGGTGGAACTTGACGTGCCTTTAGAGATTGTTGTAGAAAAACCGAATTTCTGGACTTTCAGCGGTGACTATTATTTACAGTTCTTGCAGAATTATGTATCAGACAACTGGTATAAGGGTGGCGAGAGTAATTATTCAATGATGGCCAGTGCTACATTGCAAGCGAATTATAATAATAAGCAAAAACTAAAGTTTGAGAATAAATTAGAGTTGAAGCTTGGTGTGCAGACGTCTCGAGGGGATACATTGCACTCTGTTAAAACCACCGAGGACCTTATAAGATATACTGGTAAATTGGGGCTCCAGGCTACGAATAAATGGTATTATACATTCCAGCTGATTGCCTACACGCAGTTCATGAGGGGATACAAGAGCAATGATCCTGCCGTATATTCTGACATTTTGTCGCCGTTGAACATGAACTTTTCACTTGGTATGAGCTATACTGTAAACGCACTTAACAACAGGCTAACCGGTTCAATCCAGCTCGCACCACTTGCGTATAACTTTAAATATGTTGGCAGGGAGGAGCTTGCGACTCAATATGGCCTTGAGGAAGGCAAGCACACTTTGAATGATTTTGGTTCGGAGTGTACTTTTGATCTTACATGGACTATGTCCGAACTCATCAAATGGAAGTCACGCCTGTATGCTTACACAACGTATAAACGTACGGAAGTTGAGTGGGAAAATACGATCACGTTCCAATTCAATAAGTTCATATCGTCAAACGTTTTCATTTATCCGCGTTTTGACGACGGCGCGTCGCGTGATGAGGACTTGGGTTATTGGCAGTTCAAAGAATATGCATCTATAGGATTTGCATATTCATTTTAAAAAAACAAGAGTTAAGAATTAGCGCAAGCGTTGGCTTAATACGGCTGGATTCTTAACTCTTGTTGTTATTTTTTGCTTTGGTTATTTTGCTTCCTCCATTGTCCCTTCTATGTAAAGGCGTGTCATTTCGGGATTGCCATTGGTCCTGACGGTTATTGTTTTCTTGAAATGTCCAGGAAAACGTCCTTTACCATTGTATGTAACATTAAGAGAGCCTTTTTCTCCTGGCGCTATAGGTTTCTTTGTGTATTTGGGTATTGTACATCCACAACTCGCTACCGCCTGATTGATAATTAATGGGGCATTGCCGACATTCGTGAATGTAAATGTACATTTCTGAACGGGAGTTGATTCAGAGAATTTTCCGAAGTCATAGGTCGTTTTGTCAAACTTGATCTTTGCCTGATTTTGAGCTGATGCGTATCCAATAGATAACATCAGCATAAGCATTGCAAATAAAACTTTTTTCATTATTGCTTGTTGATTAGATTTTTTGTTGACAAAATTACTCTTTTTTTGTATCTTAGCCTATGATTTATATCTTATTTTGTGATAATTTTATTATTTTTTATCTTTCGTGCGTTATGAATAAGCATTCGGCATGTAGCTTTTTAGTGTTTATATATTTTTGTATTGGTATTAAATGCCGTTGGCATGGTCAATGCTTTGTCTTTCTATAAAGAAAATGTCGCATTCCACTGTGTAATATGTTGATATTCAGCTATTTAAGTGCGTAATTACGAAAGGCGGCAAAACACATTGTGTTTTGCCGCCTTTCGCCTTGTGTTTTACCGTGTTTTGTCTTGTTGAATACGGCTTTTCACAATCAGGAACTTATGATACGATTAATGCCATGATTTTGTTATGCGGATAGACTGTTGTAGGTCAATACTGTCTGAGAGCGGCAAGTAGTTCATTGTTTTCCGTCTTGCTGCCGATGGTTATGCGCAGACAATCATCACAAAGGCTTACATGCGTACGGTTTCTTACTATTATACCATTGCTTTTTAGATAGTCATAAATGGTTTGTGCATCGTGCATTTTAGCAAGAAAAAAGTTCGCATCTGTTGGATAAACCTTTTCGCATGAAGGCAATAACTTAAATGCATCAATCATTCGGCTGCGCTCCAATAATATAATTTTAATCCATTTGTCCACTTCATACGGCTCAGCTAAGGCCTCAAGGGCATTTTTCTGGGTCAGCGCATTAACGTTGTATGGATATTTCACTTTGTTGAAAATATCAATGATTTTTTTGTCTGCAAAGGCCATGCCGAGGCGTATTGCCGCACATCCCCAAGCCTTGCTGAATGTGTTGAGTACAATAAGGTTGGGATATTTGTCTATTTCGAGGCGTAATGGGCGTTCCTGCGAAAAGTCAGAATATGCTTCGTCAACAATTACAAGTCCATCGAAACACTCTATTGTCTTGACTATCTCGTTGCGATTTAAGTTATTCCCTGTTGGATTGTTGGGTGAACAAAGCCAAATAAGTTTTGTGTGTTTGTCGCACGCCTTGAGCAGCTTGTATGATTTGATCTGGAAGTCTTGGTCCAGCAATACCGGGCGATATTCAATATTGTTAATATCAGCGCAAACCTTATACATCCCGTATGTCGGTTCTATGGCGACCACGTTGTCTGTTCCAGGGCGTGTAAAGCAGCGATAGGCGAGGTCGATTGCTTCGTCTGACCCGTTTCCGAGAAAGATATTTTCTTTCGCTACCCCTTTTATTTGGGCTAATCGCGCCTTTAGGCCTTTTTGCAATGGGTCAGGGTATCGGTTTAGCGGATTATTATACGGGTTCTCGTTAGCGTCGAGAAATACTTTTGCTTCGTTGCCGCTATATTCGTCCCTTGCGCTGCTATATGGTTTCAGTGCCCAGATATTTGGGCGTGTAAGTTCTTCTAACGGTCTCATATTGTTGTATTTTTATCGTATAGGATTAGAAACTTTGCCTAATGATAATATGCAGACACGCTTAAACCGTAATGCTGACAGGCGCAATCTGCTGCGTAAGACATGTTCTGCTGACTTTTAATGCTTAATTTCTGACATTCTTAGTGTCATCGCGTTTTTATGCGCGGACAGTTGTTCGTTTTCGGCCATTACCTCTACCGCGTGGCCTATGTTGCGTATTCCTTCAGGAGTAAGATGTTGGAATGTGATTTTTCTGTTGAAGCTGTCAAGGTTGACCCCGCTGTACGCTGTGGCATATCCATGTGTCGGTAGGGTATGGTTTGTGCCGCTGGCGTAATCACCGGCGCTTTCGCATGCATATTTCCCGAGAAAGACGCTGCCGGCATTTACAACTTTTTCTGCCAGTTCATCGTAGTCATCGGTTGCTATAATGAGATGTTCCGGAGCGTATAAGTTACTTAATGATATAGCTTCGTCTTTGCTTTTCAAAATCACTATCTTACTATTCCCGAGTGCTTGGGCGGCTATGCCATGCCTCGGTAACGCTTTTAATTGTATATCAATTTGGCTTATTACATCCTTTGCGAGGTGTTCTGAAGTCGTAATGAGCAATACTTGAGAGTCTATACCGTGCTCCGCCTGTGACAATAAGTCAGCCGCAACGAATGCAGCGTTACTTGAGTCGTCGGCTATGACGCATACTTCTGACGGACCTGCGGGCATGTCTATTGATACGTCATGGAGTGAAACCAGCTGTTTGGCAGCCATGACATATTGGTTGCCAGGTCCGAATATTTTATATACTTTGGGTATGCTTTCAGTTCCGTATGCCATTGCTCCTATTGCCTGCACACCTCCAGCCTTATATATTTTGCTCACTCCGGCAATCCTCGCGGCCGTCAGTATTGCGGGATTTATTTTTCCGTCGGCTCCTGGAGGTGAGCATAGTATGATGTCCTTGCAGCCTGCGATCTTGGCAGGCGTCGCGAGCATGAGCACAGTACTGAACAGAGGGGCGGTACCTCCTGGTACATATAGACCGACTTTCTCTATCGGTACAATCTTTTGCCAGCAGGTAACTCCAGGAGTAGTGTCTATTTTTTTTGTCTCAATATGTTGTGACGCATGGAATCTTGAGATGTTTCCATGAGCAAGCATAATCGCATCATACAATTCTTTTGGTGTCGACCTTACCGCCTCGTCTATTTCTTCTTGGCTTACAGCAAGGTGTTGAAGTTTTGCATTGTCGAATTTTTCTTCATATTCCTTGACTGCTTCATCGCCGCGCGACTTAATGTCCGTTAGTATGTCGTTGACGGTTTTATTTAGCCTTGCTGTATCTAAGTGTGGCCGCTCAGTTATTTCAGTCCACTCTTTAGGCGAGGGGTATTTATATGTTTTCATAACTTAATCCCTTTCACGTATCATCGTTTACAGTATCATTTTTTCTATCGGGGTGACCAGTATGCCTTGCGCGCCTAACTCTTTCAGTTTTCCTATGATTTCCCAAAAGCGTTTTTCGTCCAATACCGTGTGTACAGAACACCATTCTTGGTCGGCAAGCGGAATGACTGTCGGACTTTTAAGTCCGGGTAATACGTTTATTATGTCGTCAAGTCGAGACTTAGGCGCGTTCATCCTTACATATTTCTTGTCTTCGGCATTCCGTACAGCTTCAATCCTGAACAGCATTTTGTCAAGAATGTCATGTTTGTCGGCGTCAAGGTTTTTATTTGCTATTAGTACGGCTTCGCTTTTCATTACAACCTCTACTTCTTTCAGGTTGTTGCTTACGAGGGTAGAACCGCTGCTTACTATATCGAAGATACCGTCGGCCAACCCTATGCCCGGACTGATTTCGACACTTCCGGTTATTACATGAATTTCGGCATTTATACCATTATTATCTAAATAGTTTTTCAGTATTACAGGATATGAAGTAGCTATTTTCCTCCCGTTAAACCATTCAATTCCGTTATAATCAATGTTTTTCGGTATTGCAAGCGAAAGCCTGCATTTACTGAACCCGAGCTTGGTTACAATTCTTGCGTCTTCGTTCTTCTCGGCAAACTCATTTTCTCCTACGATACCGATGTCAGCCACGCCTGTGGCTACACTTTGCGGTATGTCGTCGTCACGAAGGTAAAGAACTTCGAGCGGAAAGTTGGATGATTGCACCAAAAGGGTGCGTTTGCTGGAACTTATTTTGATGTCCGCCTCGTTGAGCAGATTCATCGTGTCGTCAAACAGACGTCCTTTTGATTGTACAGCTATGCGCAACATAATATATAAAATTATTAAAAATGTTTGGCAAAAATACGCTTTTTGAAGCATATTTGCAAGGAATGTTGTAGTTTTGTACTCAAATTATAGTAAAACAAGTATTCTTGTCTGCATTTTGAAAGTATTAGGATGCGTTTTTGTGTAAAAAAGACATTGCCTTTTCTTTCCAGTCATACACGGTGGAAGCAATCAGCCTATAGCGTGTTTCTATTTGTCATGGCAATGATTTTATTGTCTTTTATGGTTTCATGTTCGGAGGGCAAGAAGGAAAAAATAGTTACTCCATGGGGTGAAGTTGGTGAAGACAGTGTGCCTTTAAATGCGGCTTTCACCGTTAATGACATTATAAGTAATGGTGAGCTTATAATATTGACGATGTCAGGTCCTGATACTTATTATGACTATCGTGGCAGGGGAATGGGTACCCAATATCTGTTGTGCGAGAAATTTGCGCAAAAACTTGGGGTCTCATTGCGTGTAGAGCTTTGCAAGGATACTACGGAAATGCTGCAACGTCTGGAAAATGGTGACGCTGACCTGATTGCCTTCCCTTTGCCGAAACGGATAAAAACCGGCAAAAAGCTTATATTCTGCGGTGCGGGAGTTGATTCGTTGGGGGTGCAATGGGCAGTTGCTGGAGGAAATGAGGAACTGGCCGACAGCCTTGATTCTTGGTTTAAGCCGTCAATGTATGCAGAAGTGCGTGAAGAGGAGAGTTATGTGTTTTCCTCAAGAAGTGTTACAAGGCATGTATATGCACCGTTCCTGAACCGAAAAGGAGGCGTAATATCGCATTATGACCATTTGTTTAAGAGATATGCTCCTGTTGCGAGATGGGATTGGCGGTTGATGGCGGCGCAATGTTACCAGGAATCTTGTTTTGACTCGAAAGCGCGTTCATGGGCAGGGGCGTGCGGACTTATGCAGATAATGCCGTCAACGGCGGACCATTTGGGCCTACCACGTTCTGCGATATATGATCCGGAACATAATGTACGGGCTGCCGCCCAATACTTGAGGGAGCTTGCCGGATACTTCAGGAGCGTGCAGAATGCGGCCGAAAGGCAGCTTTTTGTACTTGCTGCTTATAACGGAGGATATTTCCATATTCAAGATGCAATGGCTTTGGCACGCAAGAACGGCAAGAACCCTAACCGGTGGCGTGATGTCGCATATTATGTTTTGGCGCTGGAGCAGCCACAATTCTATAACGACCCGGTGGTTAAATACGGGTATATGCGCGGCTCGGAGACGGTGGGCTATGTTGACGGGATACGTAAGCGTTATGCGCAATACCGTGGAGTGCCGTATGGAGGCGCGTCCGTAAAGGATTGGGATGGCGGCAGCCAGTCAGGCTCGTTCAGTCCTTTTACTCCCCGGAAAGCAAAAAAACGTCACCGTTTCCATATCTGATAATCATAAATATGAAGATGTGTTGCCGCATTAACCGTTATATGCTATAATTCGGTCTGTCTTGTCCTGGCAAAAGTTGACACATTTATGAACAATAAAAAATGTGTAAAACAATGCGAAAGAGTCCAACAAAGTACAGCGAGGAGTTCAAATTGAGCGTCCTTCGTGACTATTACTCGTCAGGCATGAGCAAGCGCAAGTGTGCAAGGAAGTACGGTCTGTGTAATCCGACGTTATTGTCGTCATGGCAGTCAAAGTATGGGGAGAAAACCTTATCTTTGCCGTCGGAAGAAGAATACGACGACATGGCAAGACGCAGCAAGGAGGAATACAGGGATGAGAACGCGGCCCTGCGCAAGCGCGTGCGCGAGTTGGAGAAGGCGCTTGCGTACTCGCGTTTGGAGACGGAGGCTCGCGACGTGATGATAGACATCGCCGAGCGTGAGTATGAAATATCCATAAGAAAAAAACATGGGGCCAAGCAGTGACGGAACTGGTCAGCGGACGCGGCGTGGAAGTCTCGTCCGCGTGCCGTCTGTTTGGCCGCAGCCGCCAGGCCTACTACCGGTTGCGGGCCTGCGGGGTGAAGCCCTCCTTGAGCGAGCGCAGCATATTGGAGAAGGTGGGTGCCATACGCTCGGAGGCCCCGGGCATAGGCTGCCGCAAGCTGTGGCTGATGCTCTGCTCGGTCTTCGGTCGCGAACGGATGCCCGGCCGCGACCGCTTCTTCCGCCTGCGTGGTCTCGTGCTGGCGCGCCCGAAGCCCCGCCGCACGACCGACTCCAACCACCGCTACCACAAGTGGAAGAACCTCGTGCGCGGTTTCACGCCCACGGCCGCGAACCAGCTGTGGGTGGCCGACATAACCTACATACCGCTCGAATGCGGTGGCACGTGCTACCTGCACATAGTCACCGACGCCTACTCGCACAAGGTCGTAGGCCACAAGGTCTCGCCGTCGCTGCGCGCCTCGGAGTCTCTCGATGCCCTCAGGCAGGCCATAGCCCATGCCGTGGCGGTGCGCGGCACGGACAGTCTTGACGGCCTCGTCCACCACTCCGACCGCGGGGTGCAGTACTGCTGCGACGCCTACATC
>NZ_JACJJG010000032.1 GCF_016899855.1 Marseilla massiliensis | reverse complement strand
GGAAGAGATAATCGAGTTCTTCGGCAGGCTGGGAGGACAGTGAATAATTAAGAATTAAGAGTTAAGAATTAAGAAAAATACTCTTATTGTTTGCGAACAATGCATAACAACAAGGCATCTTTTCTTAATTCTTAACTCTTAATTCTTAATTTCCAGGCTCTTAATTCTTAATTTCCCAAGTCATCTTTTCTTAATTCTTAACTCTTAATTCTTAATTCCCGCATGAATTACTTGTTCTCCCGTGTCCTCGAAATAACCACATTATATGATAGCGTAAAGCCGTCGAGCCTCAACAAGATGGCGCATGAGACGCTTGTGCTTGCGTGCCACGAAGGACTGAAAGGCAGCGGACAGGCATACGGAGACCTGTTCTCTCAGGTGGATTTTCTCTGCCGTAAGTGCAACGTAAGGTTATCCGACAGGATTGCTGTACAGGCAATGCGCCGCCACACCAACGGTGTAGAGCAGGTTGAGAAGGCAGATTTCATGTACGACATGCGTGCCCTCTGCCGCTTTATCTCTGCCGTGACGGGCGACGACGTGCCGGGAGAACTGCTCCGTGTACTGCCCGCCGATGACAAGATTCATGACCGGGTAGAGGGGCTTGACGTGCGTTATGTGCGCTGCATCGTCAGGAGTTGGGACGAGGGATACGCCTATGTGTCGGCTGAAAAAGGACTTGACGGCCGCCTGCTCGCCGTGGATTTGTCAGGCGAAGACCTTGTTTACGTGCGCAAAATGTTGCGCGAGGGCATGCAGATGAACCTTCTCGACTGCAAGATAGACAACCTTCCGCATTCAATAAGCACTGCTCCCGACGGCACGGAGAGCGTCGTTGTGCCAGGACTTGTGGTCGTAGAGCCTGATTATCTGGTAGACATCAGTTCGATAGCGGCGTGCTTCAAGGAGTATGGACACCATCCATTGTCTTACGTTCTCGAACGGATGAGGCCGCGGGCGAACAGTTCCGCCATTCTGCTTGGTAACCTTGCGGGCGGCGTTCTCGACGATATTATAAATGAGGATGAGGCCTTCAGCCTTGCCGAAACGCTGCGGTCAAACTTCGCCGACAAGGCTTTGGAGTACTGTTCGTGTACCGATTTTGACGCCGCAAGGTTCAAGGAAGATATCAAAACGCAGGCCGCTAACATACGTGAGGCCGTCAAAGTGATGTTCGCAGAGTACGACCGGAGCCGCGTTGTGCTCGAACCGTCGTTCGTTTGCGAGCGTCTTGGCCTGCAAGGACGTGTCGACCTCATGACAACCGACTTCCGCCTGCTTGTTGAACAGAAGTCGGGCAAGAACCGTAACGTGGAGACCGGACGTGCCGGAGGCCACGGCAGCATGCAGCTGGAGCCGCATTACGTCCAGCTGTTGCTGTACTACGGCGTGCTGAGATACAACTTCAACCTCGGTTACGACCGCACGGACATACGCCTGCTTTACTCCAAATATCCGTCCGAACGTGGTCTTATGGCCGTGGCTTTTTACCGAAAGCTGTTCCGCGAGGCGTTAAAGCTGCGCAACGAAATTGTCGCTACCGACTTCTTTATAGCCCGTGAAGGCTTTGAACGCATACTTCCCGTACTCACTCCGGAGCGCATCAACACCGCCGGACTTGACAATTCGTTCTACCATACGTGGCTGTTGCCGAAGATAGAGGCGGTGACCGAGCCGCTCAGAAACCTCGAACCGCTCGAGCGTGAGTACTTTTGCCGCATGGCGACGTTCGCCTGCCGTGAGCAGCTTCTCGGCAAAGTGGGCACCCAGGAGGGCGTAAGCAGCTGCGCCGCCGACCTCTGGAACATGCCGCTTACCGAGAAGATAGAGACCGGAAACATATATACGGGACTGAGGATTGTGGCAAAGGAGTGCGGCGGAGGCGGCGACGTGCCCAACATGTTGCGCCTGACGGTGCCCGGACAGGGTGAAGGCTTCCTGCCGAACTTCCGCCGTGGCGACATGGTTTACCTTTATCAATACCTCGAAGGACAGGAACCTGACGCACGTAACGCCATTCTTTACAAGGGCACTATGGTGGAGATACACACCGACGAGATTTCAGTCGCATTGACAAACGGACAGAAAAATCCCGAGATACTTCAGATTCAGGACGGCGATGACGGTTCGCTTTATGCCGTAGAGCATGCCGGAGGTGACTCGTCGGCAGGCTCGGCAATGCGCAGTCTGTTCGAGTTTGTCACCGCCCCGGCGGCACGCAAGGCCCTGCTTCTCGGCCAACGTCCGCCCGAGATGGACGCAACACAGAGGCTGACACGCATGTACAACCCGTCGTATGACGACATAATTGAGCGCACCAAGCAGGCACGCGACTACTTCCTGCTGGTCGGTCCGCCGGGCACTGGCAAGACATCAATGGCCATCAGGTTTATTGTTGAGGAAGAATTGACGAAGGATGACGCCTCGATACTGCTCATGGCGTACACCAACAGGGCCGTTGACGAGCTGTGCGCAATGCTCGACGACGCAGGCATTGACTACATCCGGCTGGGCAGCGAGTACAGTGCCGACCCGCGTTGCAAGCCTCATCTGCTGTCAGAATACGTCAAGGACACACCCCGGCTTGACGGAATGAAGGCTAAGATAATGTCCGCCCGAGTCATAACGGGCACTACGTCAATGCTCGTGTCACGGCCTTACGTCTTTGACTTGAAGCACTTTACGCTTGCCGTTGTTGACGAAGCGTCGCAGATTCTCGAGCCGAACATCATCGGCCTGCTGGCTGCCCACCGTCCCGACGGCAACGGAACGGAGACTTGTCGCATAGACCGCTTCATCCTTACGGGCGACCATAAGCAGCTGCCCGCCGTTGTCCGGCAGGACGAAAGCGACTCGGCCGTATCGTCATCGACGCTCAACGACATCTGCCTGGACAACTGTCGTAACTCGCTGTTCGAACGCTTGCTGCGCCTGGAGCGCAAGGCGGGGCGCACGGACTTCATCGGCGTGCTGCGGCGCCACGGCAGAATGCACCCCGAAGTGGCCGACTTCCCCTGCCATGAGTTCTATTACGAGGAGAATTTAAGCCCCGTTCCGCTGGCCCACCAGCAGGAAACGGCACTTGAATATGCCGACATCGGCATGCACGACGAGCTTGACACGCTGCTGCGCAAGCACCGCGTAATCTTCATTCCGTCACGGAAGTGCCGCCGTCCGGACGTTTCTGACAAGGTAAACACCGACGAGGCAGCCACCGTGGCCGACATCCTGCATCGTGTAAGACTTATGCTGGGCGACCGCTTCACGCCCGAGCGCAGCGTGGGCGTAATCGTTCCGTACCGTAACCAGATAGCCGTTATCCGCAAGGAGATAGAGCGTTACGGCATGAAAGAGCTCGAGGCTGTGTCGATAGACACGGTTGAGAGATACCAGGGCAGCCAGCGCGACGTGATAATATACTCGTTTACGGTGCAGAACCGATGGCAGCTGGAGTTTCTTGCGGGCAGTTGTTTCATTGACGAAGGCCGCCTGATAGACCGTAAACTGAACGTGGCGATGACACGTGCGCGCCGCCAGATGATAATGACGGGCAACGTTGAGGTGCTGTCGACGAACCCCGTTTTCGACAGGCTGATAAAATACGTGGAAAGTAAAGGCGGTGAACAGGAAATAAAAAAGGGACTCCGCTGAGTCCCTCATTCCATTGTTAACCTTAAATCTAATACTATGAAAAACACGATGCAAAGGTAAACATTTTTCATAAAAGCGGTGCATAATGCGCTGCTTTTTTTGTTATAAAGTGGTGTTTTTATTGACTTATATCAAATAAAAGAATCTTTATGACACATAATTAGCCATTTTTCGAGCATTTAGGGTGTATAGAAAAGATTGACGGAAAAGAGGCGTAAGATAAGGGGTTGGCAGGGATTTGTCGGAAGTTAGACGAACAGCAGTTAGTCCGGAGTTAACAGCCAAGAGTCTTGTTGTTATGAGTAAAACATGTGTCTGTTGACTCCTGATAACCTCGGCGAGAAGCGCCAGACTTCCGTTAATTCCTTATCTAAATTCCCTTTCAAAACCCCTTGTGTAACTGTTTGATATTCAATGCGTTATAAAAGGCCATCTTTTGGCTTCCAAAAGGTGGCCTTTTAGCTTGTAAAAGACGGCCTTTTGCAATGCGATTTGCCGTCTTTTGCAAAACCGTCGATATTCCTTCCCGTTGCGGGTGAACATCAAGCGGCTTTTTATTATATAAATCAAGGTGTCAGGATTATGCTTGACGGTATGCCGTTTGATGAAATTCAGGCGTTTAATTTATATATAATGTATAGACTGTTATGCTCCGGTGGCGTATCGGGTGATGATTTAACCCGTCGCAATGCGCTGTATTCTTAAAATTTGTTTACATGCAGCCGCTTTTTACTTGGCAAGTTTAAACTAAAGTTAAAATCATGGCTTTTCTTGCATTTTTTCGTCGAAAAACTTGCAAGTAATGTGTTATTGCAGTACATTTGCAGTGTACTACAACAATAGTACACTAAGAAACAAATAAACATTAATGACAATATTGACAATTTAAAGACTTTAACAATTATGGGAACTATCATCACAGCAGCTACAATCATGGCAATGTACCTTAACTCAACAGGTAACGTCAACTCACAGTATTACTACAACGCCGACATCGAGAACGGCCAGGTAAAGACAATGTACGTGTATGACAAGCAGGGCGAGAGCCTCAGCGGCAAACTGGAATACCGCTATACTTACGACAACCAGGGCCGCGTAACAAGCAAAGAGGTAGTACGCCGCGACGCACGCACGGGCCGGATGACACCCGAAAGCCTGTACACCTATACTTATACCACTGACGGATACACGATGGAGCGCAACTTATGGAATGCCTCAACACACGCCTTCGACCGCGCCGACGGCCGTACCGAATACCGCCGCGAGACCGAGAGCGTAATGTCGGTGACCAACTATGAAGTGGCAGAGGACGGCACAGTGACCGCCATAACGGACAACATGCTGGTAATGCTGCCGGCTAACGAAGGGCTGATGGCAGAATTTTAATTGAAGGAGTTAAGAAGTAATGGAGTAAAGGAGTTAAGACGAATGCCATGCAGATACGTCTTTTCATCCTACTACTCTCTCTCAATAAGCGTAAGATTACAAGGCATTCGTCTTAACTCCTTTACTCCATTACTCCTTAACTCCTATAGGAATAACCCCAAAACTAAAATAAAATGATACACATCGAGAATTTAAAATACAAATACCAGGGCGCGAAACATTACGTCTTCGACAACTTCAGCCTCGACTTTGAGGACAACAACATCTACGGACTGCTGGGCAAGAACGGCACGGGTAAGTCCACCCTGCTCTATCTTATCAGCGGACTGTTGCGCCGTACGGCCGGCACCATCACAGTAGACGGCGTTGACTCGTCGAGACACCAGGCCGAGACGCTCGAGGAAATATTCCTCGTTCCCGAGGAGTTCGACCTCGCCCCGATGACCCTCGAGGCCTACGTCAAGCTGAACAAGCCGTTCTATCCACGCTTCAGTCGCGACATATTGGAAAGCTGTCTGCGCGACTTCGAACTGACGCCGGACATCCACCTCAAGGAGCTTTCCATGGGACAGAAAAAGAAAGTGTACATGAGCTTCGCCATGGCGGCCAACACCAAGCTCCTGCTTATGGACGAACCGACCAACGGACTGGACATTCCGTCGAAGAGCCAGTTCCGTAAAGTAATAGCGAACAACATGGCCGACGACCGCACAATGATAATATCCACCCACCAGGTGCACGACGTTGAGTCGCTGCTCGACCACATCGTAATGCTCGACCGCTCGCAAATCCTGCTTAACGCGTCCGTCGCCGACATATGCGAGAAGTACAACTTCGAGTTCCGTTCATTAGGAGAACCGCAGGACGACGTGCTCTACTCCGAGCCGTCAGTGCAGGGCAACGCCGTAATAACGCGCAAACGCGAGGGCGACGAGGACACTACGCTTAACCTTGAGCTGCTCTTCAACGCTCTGACTAAACATGCATTATAATCTTAAAGACAAAAGACAATGAAAAATTTTGATATAAACCGCTTTGGCAGTGTGCTGAAATGGAATGCGCTGATGACAAAGAAAGAGATACTTACAAATACCGCCTCAATGACGTTCGCGTTCGTCGTGCTTGCCGTGGTGCAGGTAATGTCGAGCCGTAATGAGTCTGACATGGTTGTTGCTGATAATTTTAATAGCTTCACATCGTTTGCGCTTTTTGTATTTTTGATAATCTGTTCCATCGGCGGATGCTGGATTTTCAACAACATGAAGACCAAAGAGCAGCGCATAACGTTCAAGATGCTGCCGGCCACAGACCTCGAGAAGTTCGTTGTCCGTGCGCTTTACGCCACGGTGGTGTGGTGGCTTATGGGCTTCATCGCATTCTGTCTGGCTGACCTTTTCCGCATGCTCATCAGCCTGATAGCGGGCATTGACATAGTGAAAAGCGCCATACCGGACTTTCTTAACATGCTTTTCGGCGGCAACGACCATAACATCAGCATATTCGGTGAGACCGACATGACCTACGTATTGCCGCTTACCTTTGCCGCTAATGCCTGGGCTTTCTGGGTACATTCGCTCTACATACTGGGCGGAGCGCTGTTCCGTCGCCGCCAGTTCGTGCTCACCACGCTTGCGCACTGTATCATCGGACTGGCCTTCACGCCGATAATCGTGGACTTTGTCGACAGCCTTGACAATGAGACCGCCGAGCAAATGTTCTGCATTGTGATGTGGACGGCGGGCTCGGTGTTCACCCTTCTCTTCCTGTTTAACTGGTGGCTGTCGTACAAAATATTCCGCCGCATGCAGGTAATCAACAACAAATGGCTGAACCTTTGAAAGGTGAAAGGGTGAAAAAGTGAAAAGGTGAAAAAGCCGTTTGCGTGAATTAAAAATGTCAGTGGAAACCGCCGGGTTGGTAAAAAGCCGTCTTTCGCCTTCCAAAAGGCCGCATTTTACAACGCAAAAGACCGTGTTTTGCAAGCCAAAAGGCCACCTTTTACAGTACCAAACGTAACACACTGATTGTCAACAAGATACAAGAGACATAAGGAGCAATCCCTCCCTAACCAAAGGAACAGCCCCTCCCTACCCCTCCCGAGGGAGGGAATGAGGACAGGAACTAATGATATAAGGTAATGGCTTTAACTTCTTAGCGATCGCAGGGAGCGATAACCTCCCTTAACTTCTATAAATTCAAGAATAAAAACAACTGAACAATGAGCAACTTCGATATAAAACGCTTTGCAAAAGTGGCCCAGTGGACATGGAGGATGAACTTTAAGGGCGCGTTGTCCTACGCCGCAGGAATGTCATTCGGCTTCCTCTGCACTTACATCGGGTGGATATATCCCTACCTGAAGGGCATGGACGCCGGAGGCGAAGAGCGCATGGTGCATAGCATATCCTTTTGTACATTGGTTTACCTGCTTATCTTTATCATCAGCGGAACGTGGATTTTCGCCGACATGAAGACGAAAGCCGCATGCACGACGGTGAAGCTACAGCCCGCGAGCGACCTCGAGAAGTTCCTCGTTAGGTTTCTCGGCGTAACGCTCGGAGTCGCCGTGATGGGCATCGTATCATTCTGTATTGCCGACATCGTGCGCATCGTGGCGTGCCTCATTACGGGTGTTGACTACGTTACTTTCAGCCTGCCGTACTTCCTTCAGATGGTTTTCACCAACGCAGATATCACCGGCAACCTTACAAGCGCAGGCAGCACATATCCCACGGCGGTGAACTTTGTCGCCGCCGGATGGTGCTTTTGGGCACAGTCGCTGTATATTCTTGGCGGCACGGCGCTGCGCCGTTACCAGTTCGCCATAACCTCAACTGTACATGCGGCGCTGTTCATTGCGATGACGGTGGTCGTGGCCTACGGGAACGGCAACATCGAAGCGACAGTCATGGACGAAGGCCTGGCACCAACATTCTACACCATCGGCGCCGTGCTCTTCGGCATAGCGGTGCTAAACTGGTGGTTCTCTTACAGGATTTTCAAGCGTATGCAGGTTATAAACAATAAATGGATTAACTTATGAACTTTACGACAGAGAAAGCGATTTACGTGCAGATAGCCGACAGATTGTGCGACGAGATACTCACGGGCAAGTTCGGCGACGACGAGAGAATACCCTCCGTGCGCGAGTATGCCGTGCTGCTTGAGGTTAACACCAACACTACCGTGAAGTCGTATGACCTGCTGGCACAGCAAGGTATAATATACAACAAGCGCGGACTGGGCTACTTCGTCACCGCCGGAGCAAAGGACAAGATTCTTGAAGAGCGCCGCCGCGAGTTCATGGAGCAGCGCCTTCCCGAGATGTTCCGCCAGATGCAGCTGCTCGGGATAGGGATAGAGGAAGTGGAGAAGGAGTGGAATTCGCAAGGAGTTAAGGAGTAATGTAGTAAAGGAGTTAAGACAAATGTCATGCTTGATGACTTTTACTATAATGTAATGGCCAAGGAATGTAAAGAGCAAGAGTCTGTATTCTTTTCATGGCTTACAAAATTTCTATCCTTAACATAGGGCTTTGCAACTTTTCAACTACATGTTACGTCTAACACAATGAAAAAAGAACAATATAAGAGAAAGGCCGGTTAAACGGAATAAAGGCTAATGTCTTAACTCCTTTACTCCATGACTCCTTAACTCCTAAAAATAAAATAACCCAATGATTCACCTACAAGACATCAACAAGACGTACGACAACGGACAGCCGCTGCACGTGCTCAAGGGCATAAACCTCGACATAGAGAAGGGCGAGTTCGTGTCAATCATGGGCGCGTCAGGCTCGGGCAAGTCCACGTTATTAAACATATTGGGCATTCTCGACAACTACGACTCGGGCGAATACACCTTGGCGGGCACGCTCATTAAGGACCTTTCGGAGACTAAGGCTGCCGAATACCGCAACAGGATGATAGGATTCATCTTCCAGTCGTTCAACCTCATATCGTTCAAGACGGCCGTAGAGAACGTGGAGCTGCCCCTGTTTTACCAGGGAGTGCGCCGCCGCGAGCGCCACCGCAAGGCCATGGAGTACCTCGAGCGCTTGGGACTGAAGGACTGGGCGGGGCACTATCCCAACGAGATGTCGGGCGGACAGAAGCAGCGTGTGGCAATAGCGCGGGCGCTGATAACCCATCCTCAAATAATACTTGCCGACGAACCGACCGGCGCGCTCGACTCGAAGACCAGCGTGGAGGTGATGAAGCTGCTCAAGCAACTCAACGAGGAGCAGGGCATGACCATAGTAGTGGTCACCCACGAGAGCGGCGTCGCCAACGAGACCAACAAGATTGTACACATCAAGGACGGACTGATAGGCGACATAGAGGTTAACTTTGACCACCACGCATCGCCGTTCGGCAGCGGAGGAGTGATGAAATAAAGGGAAAAGTAAAGAATGAAAAGTGAAAAATCCACGTTCATCCACATCTTCCCCTACAACTCCCGGTCCTCCCAGCAATCCCAGTCCTCTCAACCAAATGCCGCCTTTCACAAGGCGATTGGCCGCCTTTTACACGCTAAAAGGCCACCTTTCGCAGGCTAAAAGACGGCCTTTTGCAACGAAAGAGATAACACTTTGATTTTCAACTGGTTACAAAGCAATAAGACATGAGAGATATTTTCGTTGAAATATGGAGCACTGTCCGCCGCAATAAGCTGCGCACCGCACTGACAGGTTTTGCCGTGGCGTGGGGCATTTTCATGCTCATCTTCCTGCTGGGAGCGGGCAACGGCCTCATCAACGCCATGATGTTGCAGAGCGACAGATTCCTTGACAACTCGATGATGGTTGGCGGCAGCTATACGTCGAAGCCCTACGACGGACTGAAGGAGGGACGGCGCATAGAGCTGAACGACAAGGACATGGCCGTGACGGGAAACAGTTTTCCCGCCAACGTGCAGGAGACGGGCGCTTCGTTCGACCAGAACGACCTGACATTCAGCCACGGAGACAACTACGTGAGCAGCTCGCTGAGCGGTGTATATCCCAACGAAATAGAGATAAACAAGAAGGAAATGCTGTACGGCCGCTTCATTAACGACATCGACATAGAGCAGAAGCGCAAGGTGATAGTGCTGAATGAGGACGACGCCAAGGAGCTGTTGCCGCAGGGAACGGAGCGTATCGTAGGTCAGTATGTCGACGTTGACAGCCTGGCTTTCCGTGTAGTGGGCGTGTACAAGGCCGACCGCAGCGGCATGAACTCATCTGCCTACACGGCGTTCACCACCTTCCGCGCCATATATAATAAAGGTGACAAGGTTGAGACGATACTGTTCTCGTTCAAGGGACTTGACACCCAGGAGGCCAACGACGCCTTCGAGGCGCAATACCGGGCGCGCATTAACGGCAACCACCGTGCCGCTCCCGATGACGAACGCTCAGTGTGGATATGGAACCGCTTTACGCAGAACCTCCAGATGAACACCGGAATGAACATAATACGCACCGCGCTGTGGGTGGTTGGCCTCTTCACGTTGCTCAGCGGCATAGTGGGCGTGAGCAATATCATGCTAATCACCGTCAAGGAACGCACCCGTGAGTTCGGCATACGCAAGGCCATAGGCGCAAAGCCACGCTCCATACTGCGCCTGATAATCGTCGAGAGCGTGGTCATCACGACGTTTTTCGGCTACATAGGCATGGTGTTAGGCGTGGCAGCCAACGAATACATGGACTCCACGATAGGCCGGATGAAGGTTGACAGCGGCCTGTTCGAGGCCACGATGTTCTACAATCCCACCGTCGGAATAGACGTCTGCGTGGCCGCTACTGTAGTAATGATTGTGGCAGGAACGCTCGCCGGCCTCATACCCGCCCGCAAGGCAGCGCGCATAAGGCCAATCGAGGCGCTGATGGCGGAGTGAGAATAAGGATAAGCCAAATATGCCTGATAAGGCAAATTAGCCCAATGAGTCATGGCCTATCAGGCCAATCAGGCTCATTCGGCCCATTAGTCCTATAAAAAACAATAACCAATGAGATTCGACATTGACAGATTTCGGGAAATAATAGACACCCTGACAAGAAACAAGACGCGGAGCTTCCTCACCGGTTTCGGCGTGTTCTGGGGCGTGTTCATGCTCGTTGCCCTGCTCGGAGGCGGCCAGGGACTGAAGGAATTGCTGCAAAGCAACTTCGAAGGGTTCGCCACCAACTCGGCGATCATCTTCGCCCAGCCAACCACGAAGCCGTATGCCGGATTCCGTAAGGAACGCCAATGGAACATGGTGTACAACGACGTGGAGCGCCTGAAACGGCAAGTGCCCGAGCTGGAGACCGTCTCGCCAATGCTGTCTCACTGGGGAGGAAACGCCACTCACGGCGACAAGAAGACCGAATGTACGATGAAAGGCGTTATGCCCGACTACCGGAACGTTGAAGCTCCGTTGCTGTTTTACGGTCGTTTCATCAACGATATGGACATACAGAACAACCGCAAGGTGTGCGTTATAGGCAAACGCGTGTACAAGGAGCTGTTTCCAGGCGGCGGAGACCCGTGCGGACAGCGTATCTGCGTTGACAATATATATTACGACGTAGTAGGAGTTGACTACAGCGCGGGCAACATGAGCATTAACGGACGCTCCGAGACGTCGGTCGTGGTGCCGTTTACCATGATGCAGAAAGCCTATGCCCTCGGTGACAACGTACATCTTATGTGCGTCACGGCGAAGCCGGGCATCACCATGAGCAGCATAACCCAGAAGATGCGCAGCGTCATAGCGAAGGCCCACCAGATAGACCCTACCGACGAGAAAGCCGTCACCGTGTTCAACACAGAGGTGATGTTCGGCATGCTCGACAACCTTTTCTCCGGCGTAAACTTCCTCATCCTGCTCGTCGGAATAGGCACACTGCTGGCCGGGGCGATAGGAGTGAGCAACATAATGATGGTAACCGTGCGCGAGAGAACAATCGAGATTGGTATCCGCAGGGCCATAGGCGCCACGCCGAAGAACATCCTCGGCCAGATAATAACCGAGAGCGTGATACTAACCGCGGTCGCCGGCATGAGCGGAATACTGTTCGCCGTGATGATACTCGAAATGCTTGAACTCGGGAACACTACCGACGGGATAGTCGCGGCGCACTTCCAGGTACAGTTCTGGACGGCCGTTGGAGCCACGATACTGCTTGCCGTGCTCGGCGTTTTGGCAGGACTCGCCCCGGCAGTGCGTGCCATGAGCATAAAACCCGTTGACGCTATGAGGGACGAATAGCTAATTCATAATTCACAATTCATAATTCATAATTGGGTGGATGAACGCAAACAATGTAAGGAATTTTCCTTGTCTGCTTGTCTGCTCGTAACTTGTCAACTAACAAAATATGAAAAAGTACTTGAAAATCGTTGTCGCGGCATTAATCGCCCTGGTGTTCATTGGAACGTTCGTTTTCCTATACCAGAAGTCGAAACCGCAACCCGTGACCTATGACGAGTTTACTCCCAAGGTTGCGGACATCAACAAGACCACCGTAATCACCGGCTCTATCGAGCCCCGTGACGAAGTGGAGGTAAAGCCGCAAATCAGCGGTATCATAACGGATATCTACAAAGAAGCCGGCGAAACGGTGCAGGAGGGCGAGGTCATAGCCAAGGTAAAGGTCATTCCGGACATGAGCCAGCTAAGCTCGGCGGAAGCCCGAGTGCGCCTTGCGGACATCAACCTTAAGCAGGCCGAGGTAAACCACGGGCGCGAGAAGCAGCTGTATGACAAACAACTGGTAAGCGCAGAGGAGTATGACAACGTGCGCCAGGCACTCGACCAGGCCCGCGAGGAAAAGAACGCGGCGATAGATGCCCTCGAGGTTGTACGCGACGGAGTGTCCAGAAGCAACGCAAGCGCCAGCAGTACGCTCATCCGCTCAACAATAAGCGGCCTGATACTTGACATCCCGGTGAAGGTCGGCAACTCCGTGATTCTCAGCAACACGTTCAACGACGGTACGACGATAGCCACCGTAGCGGACATGAGCGACCTGATATTCAAGGGCAATATCGACGAGACGGAGGTAGGACAGCTGGTCACGGGAATGGACATGAAGATAACGATCGGCGCCCTGCAGAACCTCAAGTTCGACGCTTCGCTTGAGTATATCTCGCCGAAAGCGACCGACAACAACGGCGCCAACCAGTTCGAGATTAAGGCCGCAGTGACCGTTCCGGCGGGTAACAACATACGCTCCGGCTACAGCGCCAACGCCGAAATAGTGCTGGCCAGCGCCAAGAACGTGCTGACCGTGCCGGAAAGCGCAATCGAATTCAGCGGCAACGACACTTACGTGTACATCGTGAAAGGCTCGGGAGAGGAGAAAACGTACGAACGCCGCAAGGTGACGACAGGCCTCAGCGACGGCGTGAACATCGAGATCAAGAGCGGACTGACGAAGAAAGACAAGGTGAGAGGACCGCAGAAAGTTAAGGAATAAGCCCACATCCCGTCCCTTCATACAAATAATGAGAATGTGAAAGACGGCAAAATGCAATGCAAGAGGCGGCCTTTTGGAAAGTGAAAGGCCGTCAATCGCAACGCAAAAGGCCACCTTTTGCAGCCCTAGAGACAACATACCGGGAACGTATTGATTATCAACCACTTACAAACAAACCGCAAAACAATGTACCGAATCATATTCACATTATCGTTCATCCTGGCCAGCCTGGCTGCCTCGGCACAACAATCCGGGGGATGGACCCTGCGACAGTGCATCGACTACGCGCTGGAGAACAACATCACCGTAAAGCAACAGGACGTGACGCGGCGGCAGAACGAGGTGCAACTGAGCACGGCAAAGAACAGCCGCCTGCCCGACCTGAACGCCTCGGCGTCGCAGAACTGGTCGTTCGGGCGTGGCCTTACGTCAGAGAACACATATTCCAACAGGAACACCAGCAGCACATCCCTCTCGCTTGGCACAACCGTTCCACTCTTCACCGGCTTCCGCATACCGCGCACAATAGAGCTTAACAAGCTGAACCTCGAAGCCGCTACGGCCGACCTCGGCAAGGCGCGCGACGACATAAGCGTGCAGGTGGCCCAGGCATACGTGCAGATACTGTACAACATTGAGCTGCGCGACGTGGCCCAAAGACAGATTGACATCGACTCAATGCAGGTGGAACGCCTGCGCGAAATGTACTGCACAGGCAAGGCCAGCGGCGTAGAGGTAGCCCAACAGGAAGCGACCCTGGCCCAAAGCCGCCTTACACTGACGCAGGCCGACAACGACTACCGAATATCATTGCTGACCCTGGCACAGCTGCTCGAGCTGCCTTCACCCGAAGGTTTCACCATCGTGCGTCCCGACATTGCCACACTTACCGTAGACGAGGCTGCCGCACTGCCGCTGCCCGACGAGATATTCCAGGAGGCAATAGCCTTCAAGCCGGAGGTAAAGGCGGAAACGCTACGCCTAAAAAGCACCGAGATGAGCATCAAGATAGCCCAAAGCGCGCTGTGGCCGACACTGTCGCTATCGGCCGGACTCGGCTCAAACTATTACAAGACGAACGGTTTTGACACCGAAAGCTTCGGCCGGCAAATGCGCAACAACTTCAGCCAGTACATCGGATTGAGCCTGAACATACCTATATTCAACCGATTCGAGACGCGCAACAGTATCCGTTCGGCACGGCTTGACCGTGAGTCGCAGCAGCTCAGGCTCGACGACGTGAAGAAAACGCTGTACAAGGAGATACAGCAGGCCTACTACAACGCCGTGGCCGCACGCGCGCAATATGCCAGCAGCACCGAAGCCACGGCGAGCAACAAGGCCGCTTTCGACCTGATGTCGGCAAAGTACGAGTACGGCAAGGCAAATATAACCGAGTTCAACGAGTCAAAGAACAACTGGCTGAAAGCCGAGAGCGACCTTGCAAGGGCAAAATACGAGTACATGTACGACACGAGCCTGCTCGACTTCTACCGCGGACGGCCGCTCGACTTCTGACAGCCAACGGCACGACAATACATCTTCAAACACTTTAAAAGACATCCATATATGAAAAAGAACGTACTGATATTCGCTGCGGCGGCCATGCTGCTGTCGTCATGCATAGTAAAATTCAACAACAAAATAGGCGGAATTCCGCCGGCAGCCAGCGCCGACGCAGCCATAAAGGCAGCCAACGAGGCCGCCTCAAAAGGCTTCAACGGCATAGAAGCCCACGGCAGCTTTGACGTATATTACACGCAGGACAGCACCTCTACAGTGAGAATCGTGGGCGACACGGCCAGCATAAGACACACCATCGTAAAGTCTGACGGCTCAACACTCACCATAGCCGAAGCCGACGGCAAAGGCCTGTTCAAAAGCAAAAGCTACAATGTTGACGTCTACATAACATCGCCCGAACTGGCGAAAGTCGGCATGTACGGCTCAGGCGACTTCAAGACGAAGGGCGGCGTCAGCTCCGACAGGCTCGACATGGAGGTGGCCGGCTCGGGCAGCTTAGTTCTTGACGGAGTCAAGGCCAACCATCTAAGCATAAACATAGCCGGCTCGGGCAACGCCACGACAGGCCACACCACCACCAAGACAACAGATGTAAGCATAGCCGGCTCGGGCAACGTAGGCATTAACGGTATCAAGACGGACGGGCTGAATACATCCATTGCGGGCTCGGGCGACATCAAGATTACAGGCGCCGACATCAACCGGGCAAAATGCGCGATAGCCGGTTCGGGCGACATCGACATAAAAGGCAACGTAAGACAGTGCGACAGGAGCATTGCCGGCTCAGGTTCTGTATCCATAAAGAAGTAACATAGCCGGCAGAAACAGCACATAAAGTCCGGCAGGTCATTGCCTTCACGTAAGTCGCTGACTGTCAGACGATTTCCAATATGCCACGTTTTACCGTCCGAAAGGCCACCTTTTGCAATGCGAAAGGTGGCCTTTTAGCGCATGAAACATGGCCTTTCAGGGTTCATCCGCAGGCGCCTCGGAAATGAAAATAAAAGCTCGTTTCCAACGCTTTTATTTTGCATTTCGTTCGGCTTGCACTATCTTTACATAACATAGGCGGCGCCTCGGAAGTGAAAATAAAAGCTCGTTTCCATCGCTTTTATTTTGCATTTCGCTCGGCTTGCACTATCTTTGCACCCAAAATACCGGAGATGAAATTTTTGAACATTATAAGGCAAATGTTCACCGGCGTGCTCAAGCCGCTGAAAGACAACGGGGCATTCCTCGTATTCATGTATATACTTGGACTTGTTACCGTCTATGCCGTAGTGCCCGACAAGCGCGGCTACCATGCCTACAGGCTGGCGCCGCAAGAGCTGTTCGTTGACGTATGCCTGCTGTGCATGCTGTTATGGCTCTTTCCGCGGAAAATCAGCGTATGGCTGAAACGCGCAATGTACTTCGCGGCATACCTCGTGGCCATCGTTGACGTGTACTGCTTCGTTAAATTCGACACAACCATAACGCCCACAATGCTCCTGCTCGTAGGCGAGACCAACGGCGACGAAGCCTCAGAGTTCCTGAAATCATACCTATCGGCCGACATCATCTTCAGCCGTCTCGGCCGTGTGCTGCTCGTACTGGCCGCCCACGTGGCATGGACGGTGATATACAGCCAGACAAACAGGCGCATAGAAAAGATGAAGGGGCGGCAGAACGGCCAGCCGACAGGCCGCCTGGACATCGCGGCGATGCAAATCCGGTCGTCAATAAGCAGGGTGGCCGGCTCCCGTGCGTACTGTTACGCCAAGCCATGGCTCGGCGTAGCGCTCACCGTGGCGTTCGTATGGTGCGCCGTCGTGGGCTATGCCAACAAGGCAGCGTTCGCACGGCTTATGTCATACGACAACATCGGCGAGGTGGAACACGAACTAACACGCAAGGACTGCACCGTGATGTACCATCCCGTCTACCGCCTTACGTTCAGCATTTACGCCAACGAGCTGGCGGCAAAGCAGGTCAACAAGCTCGTCGACAACATCGACAAGGCCCGCGTGGACAGCTGTTCTTTCCGCAGCAGCAACATCGTGCTCATTATCGGCGAAAGCTACAACCGCCACCATTCAAGCCTGTACGGCTACGACAAGCCTACAACGCCGAGACAGGAGGCCCGCGCCGAGAAAGGCAGACTGGTGCCTTTTACCGACGTTGTGTCGCCATGGAACCTCACGAGTTTCGTATTCAAGTACCTCTTCTCGCTCTACACCGTGGGCGACAAGGGCGAATGGTGCGACTACCCGCTGTTTCCTGAACTGTTCCGCAAGGCCGGATACCACGTGACATTCCTCACCAACCAGTTCCTTCCGCAAGCAAAAGAAGCCGTTTACGACTTCAGCGGAGGCTTCTTCCTCAACAACCCGCAACTGAGCAAGGCTATGTTCGACACACGCAACAAGAGCCTTTTCCACTTCGACGAGAGCATGCTCGACCAATACGACCGCCTAAAGAAGGAAAACAAGGAGAACAACCTTATCATATTCCACCTCAAGGGACAGCATGTCGACTACCGTACACGCTTCCCGAAAGGCCGCCGCTACTTCAATCCCGACGACTACGAGCGCCCTGACCTGAAACAGCGCGAACTGAGAATTCTCGCCGACTATGACAACGCCGTACTCTACAACGACTCTATCGTAGACCAGATAATAAAACGCTTTGAGGACGACGAGGCCATTGTAATCTACGTGCCTGACCACGGCGAGGAATGTTACGGGCCGGGAGTGCACTTCTACGGACGAATGCACTCTACCGAAATAACCGCCCGCCTGGCGCGCGAAGAGTTTGACATTCCCTTCTGGATATGGTGCTCGCACGACTACATGGTCAACCATCCCGACCTTTACGCCGACATAATAAAGGCCCGCGACCGGCGCTACATGACCGACGCGCTGCCCCATCTGCTGCTATATCTCGCCGGAATAAGCTCTCCCGACTACCGCGACGACCTAAACATACTGAGCCCGGAGTATAACGAGGCACGTCCGAGAATACTGAAAGGTACTACGGATTATGACAAACTGGATTTTGAATGACAAGGAGTAATGAAGTTATGGAGTTAAGGAGTTAAGACAAATGTTCCGCTGACAGAATGCACACGCAGCCAAAATGAACAACAAGACATTTGTCTTAACTCCTTAACTCCATAACTCCTTAACTCCTAAAAAATAATAACAAATGAACAAACAACTTCTTTCCATTGCCGAATCAAAGGCCCTGCGTGGCATAGCCATACTCGGCATAATGCTTCACAACTACTGCCACTTCCTACGTTTCGCGGTCAAGGAAAACGAATATACCTTCAATCCGGGCAAGCCGATGCAGCTGCTCGACAGGCTGATGGCGCCCGACCAGTATCTCTTCGTACACATATTGTCGTTCTTCGGGCATTACGGCGTGCCGGTATTCCTGTTCATCAGCGGCTTCGGCCTCGTATGCAAATACGAGCAGAAGACGCCCCAAAGAGTTCCCGCCGCGCCATTCATCGGCTACCATTACGCCAAGCTGTTGCGACTGATGTTCCTTGGCTACATAGCATTTGCCGTAGTAAGCTACCTGCATCCGCACGGATACCACGGCTACGACGTAGGACGTGTAGTGGCGCAGCTGCTGATGTACATCAATATCCTGCCCAATCCTGACCACATTATCAAGCCCGGCCCCTACTGGTTCTTCGGGCTCATGCTCCAGCTATATATCGTTTACCGCCTCATAATATACCGCCGCCCCACGGCTAACGTGCTCATACTCATCGCAGTATGCTGGCTGGCGCAGGCTGTTTTCACGCCGGCCAACGACCCGGGCGGGGCTATCCTTAACCGCATACGCTACAACTTCATAGGCGGAATGCTGCCCTTCGGCGCCGGAGTGCTATACGCCCGTCATGGCCGTTGCCTCAATACGTGGGCTTACATGGCGATAGCCATAGTGTCGGCAATAGCCGTCTTTGCGGGCAGCTTTGCCTTCCAGGCCTGGCTGTGGGTACCGCTGTTCATCGTGACGGGCGCCGTTGCTACGATAAAGTTGATTCCGGAGAAAGCGCTCGGGCCATGTGTATGGTTCGGAGCAATATCCTCCGCCCTGTTCGTCGTGCATCCGATAACGCGCGAAATAATCATAGGGATGTCACACAGGGGGCAAGTCTACACAGGACTGATTGTTTACATTGCCGCATCCATCCTGCTGGCATGGATTTTCAAGCTGGCATTCCGCTATATACCGAAACCAAGACTACGCACATGAAACGACCTATCGAACTGGCAGACATAAGCCGCTACCGCGGCGAACTGATGGGATTGGCAATGATTTTCGTCATGCTTTTCCACGTATGGCTACCCAAAAGCAATCCCATGTACGGCCTCGTGCGCTGCGGCAACGTGGGAGTTGACATATTCCTGTTCCTCAGCGGCATCGGGCTATGGTACTCTTGGACCAAGAATCCGTCGCTAAAGCACTTCTTCAAGCGCCGCTATGCCCGCGTGTACCCTGCCTGGCTGGTCATGGCGTGCCTGTTCTACATCCCCAATTACATCAACTGTCCGGACGGGGGATACAGCCCTGACATACCCAACCTGATAGCGAACATCCTCGTTGGCTGGAGCTTCTGGCGTATCGACGACCTTACGTTCTGGTTCGTTCCGTCAATAATGCTGCTCTATACCTTCGCTCCCGCCTACATGAACCTTATACAGCGCCACCCCTCGTACCGTTGGTTGCCGGCACTGGCAATGGTGCTCGCCGTCATGGTACAGTACTACCCGCCCGTACACGGCGCCGTAGGACATCTCGAAATATTCTTCAGCCGTATCCCGATATTCCTCCTGGGAATAAACTGCGGCACGCTTGTCAAGGAGAAGCGCACCGTTGAAGGCACGTCGATATGGCTCATGGCGCTGGCTTTCGTGATGAGCCTGGCGATGTGCGTAGAGTTCGAGGAGTCGTGGCGGGGACGTTTCCCGCTGTTTCTCGAGCGCATGGTATACATTCCGCTGACCGTGTCGGGCGTCCTGCTAATGTCACAAATGCTGCGCCACACGCCGCAGGCTGTCAAACGGGCGCTGGCCTTCGTTGGCACAATCAGTCTCGAGATATACCTCATACACATACAGTTTGTCCTGAAGTACATCACTCCCTACAAGCTCGGCTACTGCCTTACGGCCCTGACAATGATAGCCGTGTCGCTCGTGCTGGCATGGATTCTGCACAAGATAGTGGCTCTTGTCGAAGCCAAAGCCAGGATAGGCTGACGGCACACGCCGGCCCGCCGCTTTGCGAAAGACGGCATATCGGCCTGCAAAAGACCGTCTTTCATGCCGCAAAAGGCCACCTTTTGAAGGCTAAAAGGCGGCATATCGGAAAGTGGCTGACTACCAACGAATTAGCGATTTGCATATAAAGACCAAGAAAATGAACAATATCTTACGGCTCATACGCCCTAACCAATGGCTGAAAAACGTGTTCGTGTTCATCCCGATGTTCTTCGGGGGCAGCCTGCTTGACCCCGGAGACATACGCGCCTCGTTGCTTACGTTCTTCGCGTTCAGCTTCATTGCCTCGTCGGTGTACTGCTTTAACGACATCAACGACGTCGAGGCCGACCGCCGCCACCCAGTAAAGTGCAAGCGGCCGCTGGCCTCAGGAGCCATATCCATAGGCAAGGCATGGGCGCTTATGGCTATCATGCTCGCGCTGTCGGTAGGCGTTACGGCCTTGCTTGACAGCCCCGACCACATGCTAAAGGTAGGCGGCATATTGCTGTTCTATTACGTGATGAACATCTGCTACTGCACAAAGCTGAAGCAATACGCCATCGTAGACGTATGCATCATTGCCTTCGGCTTCGTGCTAAGGGTGCTTGCCGGCAGCTTTGCCACCGACATAATACCGAGTAAATGGCTCGTCCTGATGACATTCCTGCTCACGCTTTTCCTGTCGCTGGCCAAGCGCCGCGACGACGTGATACGCATGAACGAGACGGGAGAGCCGCCCCGCAAGAACACCATCCGCTACAACCTCACGTTCATCAACCAGGCCATCACCGTAACGGCCTCGGTCACTTTGGTGTGCTACATCATGTACACGGTGTCGCCGGAAGTAACCCAGCGGTTAGGCTCCGACATGCTCTACCTTACCTCTGTGTTCGTACTGCTCGGGCTGTTGAGGTACATGCAGATAACAGTAGTCGACAAGAAGAGCGGCGACCCTACCAAAACGATGCTACAAGACAGGTTCACCCAACTTGTCGTAATAGCCTGGGCGCTTACCTTCCTCGCGCTCATCTACATAAAATAGGGCGGCAGGTTGGAACCGTAAGATGAAACGGCAAAAGATAAAAAAGAAGAACAATATGACCGACACGACAAAATATCCGTTAGGAAAAATCTACGCCTTCGACTTCGACGGCACGCTGACATATCGCGACTCGCTGCTCGAATTCATACGTTTCGCGAAGGGAACAAAGGAGTTCGCGCTGTGCTTCCTGCGCTTCTCACCACTACTTGTATTGATGAAGATGGGGCTATACCCGAACTGGAAAGCCAAGCAGAAGGTCTTTTCATACTGTTTCAAGGGCATGCCGACGGCCGACTTCAACGCTACATGCGCACGATTCGCCAAGGAAAGGCCGCACCTGCTGCGCCCAAAGGGCATAAAAAAACTGCGCGAAGTACTGGCAGAGGGCGGTAAGGCGATAATCATAAGCGCAAGCATAAACAACTGGGTAGAACCGTTTTTTGCGGGAATGCCCGAGGTTTTCGTAGTCGGGACCATGATAGAGGAACGCGACGGAGCGCTCACGGGACGGTTTCTCACCAAGAACTGCTACGGCAAGGAGAAGGTGACACGCCTGCTCCAGCTCTATCCCGAGCGTACGCAATACTGGCTGACGGCCTACGGCGACAGCCGCGGCGACACCGAACTGCTCGACTTCGCCAATGAAGGCTACTACAAACCGTTCAGGTAAAACCTCATTAACCACCTTAACTTCCACAAAAAAGCACATCCTATGAAATACCTGCGCATGTTCAAAGTCAAGCGCGACGAATGGTTGGCATCAGCCTTAATGCTGCTCACTACCATCTGCCTTCACGCCCTCGTGATAGCCCGCAACTACGACTTGTTCACCCAGACCAACCGAGGGCACTGGAACGTGTTTATCAACAATTTCACAATATCAGGCTTTGACCCCATCACCTACTCCATGGTGACATACTGGGAGGCCAACTACAACGTCTACCGCCACCCGCTGTTGTCGTTCATGGTATGGCCGTTGTCACAGCTGGACAAGTGGCTTACCGACCTGACCGGCCTCAACCTGGTGCAGTTTATCGTGGCCGTACCGCTCCTGTTGTGCGCCTTTTACGCCTATATATTCACCTACCGCACGTTCAGGGACGTCATACGGCTGCGCCGGTTCGACTCGGCCGTGCTCGCGCAAATGCTTTTCACCTTCGCGTACGTCATGGTAGCCACGGTGGTTCCCGACCATTTCTGCGTCTCGATGTTCCTTCTGGTATTCACTATCTACATTGCCGGCATGAAGATACAGTCCGGCCGGCAGTTCAAGATATGGCAGACGGTGCTGCTGTTTTTTGTCACCGCCGGCGTAACTCTTAGCAACGGAATAAAGACTTACATATATTCGCTCTTCACTAACGGGCGCAAGTTCTTCAGACTCAAGTATTTCCTGTTTGCCGTTTTGTTGCCAGCCGCATTAATCTGGGGCTTCGCCCGCTGGGAATACCGCACCTTCGTGCTGCCCAAGGAACTTGCACGCAACGAGGCGGCAGCCAAGAAACGCGCCGAGAACACACGCAAGATGTACGAGGCATTCAAGGATACTACGTCAATAAAAGGCAGCGAGGAGATACGCAAGGCGTTCAACGCAGGGCTGCAACGCCGGGCTGAGGAGAAGCAGAGGAACGACAGCAAAAGGGCATGGAACAAGCATACGGGCAAGCCCATGGGCAAAGGCGAGTTCATGAACTGGACCGACGGCACAACGTCGCGCGCCGAGACGGCCGTTGAAAACCTATTCGGCGAGTCAATACAGCTGCACCCCGACTACCTGCTTCAGGACACACTGCGCAGCCGCCCCGTGATAGTGCGCTACCGATGGGCCGCCAACTACGTTGTAGAGGGACTGCTCGTGCTGCTGTTCGCTGTCGGGATATGGTACGGACGGCGCTCACGCTTCCTGTGGATGGCGCTGTGCGGCTTCGCGTTCGACATGGCACTGCACCTCGGACTGGGCTTCGGCATTAACGAAGTGTACATCATGGGAGCCCACTGGCTGTTCGTTATTCCATTCGCAATCGGCTTCCTGCTCAAGGGCGCAAGGGACAGCAAGGCCGAGCCATGGCTGCGCGCGGCACTTGTGTTGCTGACCGCATGGCTGATGGGATATAACATGACGCTGTTTATCGGTTACCTCGTGTAACCGCCGTACCTGCCCCGCAAGACAACGACACAAGGCTGACCGGCGCGCCGGCCGGCCACACCAACAATACCAAAAAGCGGAAAACGATGAAAGTCTCGATACTCGTACCAGTATATAACGTCGAAAGATACATAGCGCGCTGCGCCGAGTCACTGTTCAACCAGACGCACAATGACATTGAATACCTGTTCGTCGACGACTGCACGCCCGACCGTTCTATTGACGTGCTGCGCTCCGTTGTCGGGCGTTACCCCCGGCGCAAAGGCCAAGTAAGGATATTACGCAACGCCGCCAATAGCGGGATAGGCGCCGTAAGGCAACGGCTGATAGACGAGAGTACGGGCGAATGCGTGACATTTGTCGACAGCGACGACTACCTGCCGCCGCGCGCCGTCGAGCTGCTTTGCGCCGAAATGGAGCACTCGGGCGCCGACATGGTGGACGGAGCGTGGCAACGTGTAACCCAGGACGGCGTCTCGCCGGCAATACTTCCTTACCAGGGACATGACACAAGGCGCTACCTCGGCCTCATGCTCTGCCAGAACATCGTGTCGAACCGCATGTGGGGGCGCCTTTACCGGCGCCGCCTATTCACAGGCAACGGCATAAGGCTGACGCCGGGAATCGACTATGCCGAGGATTATTCGGTAATGTCGCGCGTGCTGTTCTATGCCTCACGCTCGTTCATCAACGACCCGGTATACTTCTACAGCGACGAAAACGCCGCCTCATACACCCATACCACGTCGACACGCCACGTCCGCTCATACCTGCGTTCGTGCCGTGTGGTGCTCGACTTCTACACCAAGAACGACACCGAGGGTCGTTATCTCACTCCACTGCAACTCGGAATGGCCAACGCCATACGCAACGTCCGCCGCATCGGCTTCAGCCTTGAAGAGGCCGACAGCCTGCTCGGATACACCCCACACGGCCCCCTTTTCCGCCTGGTGGCCGCCATGCTGCGTGGCCGCTGCCCCTACCGGCTGGCCGAGGCGCTGTACCTTGCGGCAAGAAAAATGTTCATCGGTAACGAGAAAGGAGACAATAAGCAATAAGCCCTGCGGCTGGCTGTAAATGACTTTAATCACACTTGTTTTACGAAAGGCGGCCTTTCACGTTCCGAAAGGCCGCCTTTTGTCGTGTAAAAAGCCGTCTTTCGCATGCCAAAATACGGCCTTTCGCACAGCCGGCGGCAACAGGGACGCTTACAGCAGGCCGTCCGCCGTTGTTAAAACATGCTATAATGGGCGCGCAGGGGTTGTCCGTTAGCGATATTATTGCTAACTTTGCGGACAATAAAGGATGAAAAAAGTATTCCACATAATATCGCATTTCGACGTAGGCGGAGCGGAGCGCGTGGCGGTGAACATAGCACGGTCGCGCACGGAAGGCTACGAGTATCACGTCGTCGAGCTGGTAAGGGCGCACTCGGCGTACACGCGCGTGTTCGTCAAGGAGCTCGAGGAGGCCGGCATAAGGTACCACCGCGCCGTGCTGCCGGAGGTGCATTTCCACTACGTCGTCGAGCGGCTGGCAGCCATGACGTTCCCCCTGCGGTTCCTTCCGCTGTTCCTGAAGCACCGCCCGGCGGTAGTTCATACGCACACCGAAATGCCCGACCTGGCCGTATGGTGGTTCTTCACGCTGTTTCCTAACCTGCTCAAGGGCTGCAAAATCATCCGCACAATACACAACACGCAGCTGTGGACCGGCTTGAAGCGCACTGGGCGCCGAGTCGAACGGCTGTTCATGAGGCTCAATGCCAACGTAGCCATATCGCGTTCCGTACTTGACTGCTACCGTAAGGAGTACGGCCGCACGGCCCCTATCATATACAACGGAGTGGCCGAGACGGCGCAACGCCCGTTCAACGGCATAGTAAGGGGCAAGACAAACATACTCTTTGCCGGAAGGCTGGAGCCCCAGAAGGGCGTGGCCAAGCTCATCGAGACCGTCAAGAGGGTAAAGGCCGACGGGCGGCTGCACTTCCACGTAATCGGCGACGGCAGCCTTCGCGCCGACGTTGAGCGCGAGCTCGGGCCGCTGGAATGCGTCACGATTTACCCGCCACAGTACGACCTGGCGGCATACCTGGCGTCGTTCGACTACCTGTTCATGCCGTCAGAGTTTGAGGGCCTCAGCATAATGTCCATCGAGGCAAGCCTCGCGGCACTGCCAGTGATAGCCAACAGCTGCCCCGGACTGCGCGACACCCTGCCCGACGACTGGCCCCTGTGCGTAAGAAACAACGACACTGACCAGTACGTGAGCCTGCTCAACTATGTCACCGCGCATAACGACAGGCGCCGGCTGGGCGCAAAGGCACAGGCCTTCGCACGCATGAACTTCGGCATCCGACGTATGCAGCAAGCCTACGAGGCCCTATATTCATATTAAAACAAGGTAAAAAGAGAAGCAGCAAAAACACAAGACCATGCCTTCAATAATACGAAGAATAGCAACAAAAGCCTGTGACACCGTGATGAAAGCCATACAAAGGTATGACCTCACGCCGTGGGAGCATGCCCCGGAAACCGGCAGGCCGATATACGGAGTTTACCATGTATTCTGCGACAAGGGCTGGCGCGAACTTGTAAACGACCAGATAAGCCGCCTGAAAGCAAGCGGACTCTACGGCGCCACCACACGACTTTATGTCAGTTGCATAGTGAACGACGACGGCGAAGCTGACGAACTGCGCCGCATCATAGGCATGGATGACAAGACCGAGCTGATTTCCGTAACGACAGACGCCATGAAATTCGAGTATCCCGCACTTGAGTTCATCCGCGCCAAAAGCGCCACGGAAGACTGCCTGTTCTATTACTTCCACACTAAAGGCATATCGTATTACGCCGGCGAGAAGACAGACAGCCACTTCTTACGGCTGCGCCGCAACATCGACGCATGGCGCCACATGATGGAATACTTCCTTTTCTATAAATGGAATGTGGCCGTAAACGTACTGAATGAAGGTTACGACACGTATGGCTGCTACCGTCTGCCGCCATACCCGAAGAAGTATTACCTATATGCGGGCAACTTCTGGTGGACCCGCTCCGAATACGTACGCAAGCTGCCGGCGTTTCCCGAAAAGCGCATAGCCACCGACCGCTTCATCGCCGAAGAATGGCTCTACAAGGCAGAGCCCAAGGATTTCTCGGCCTTCGACTCCATGGCCGACCTATATTTTGTGTACATGGACGAGGCATTGTACGCGTCAAGACGCCTGCCCGCAGGCAAGTGGCTGAGGTTCGTGATACACTTCAACTGGGTAAAGACCCGCAAACACCTCTTCCATTTTGACTATAAATCGAAGCGGCAACTACGCTTCCAGGCCCTAAAACAAGGCTGAACACTACTTAAATACACGGCCTGACACACTCCGGCGGACAACGGAGCGGACACGTTTTTAAACTTTTTCACAAAATGTTATGCCGTGTATGAAAAAAATATTACCTTTGCACCGAATTGGTTTCAGGAGCCGTTTTTTGCGTTCCGAATTAAAAGGGAATCGGGTGAGAACCCCGAACAGTCCCGCTGCTGTGATGCTCCGTTAGCTTTCTGAAGTACAAGCCACTGGCCATTCTTCGTTTCCGGCCGGGAAGGTTTCAGGAAGAGGGCGAGTCAGAAGACCTGCCGTTCATCGAAGTTCGTTCCTGCTCGTGGGATAGGGGAACGCATACGAAAAAGAAAGAAAATGATAAAAAAGGTATTAATCGCCAATCGTGGCGAAATCGCCGTGCGGGTAATGCGCTCGTGCCGCGAAATGGGATTGCGTACAGTGGCCGTATTTTCCGAGGCCGACCGTGCCTCAAGACACGTCATGTACGCCGACGAGGCCTATTGCATAGGCCCTGCCGAGTCACGCGAGAGTTATCTTAACATCGACAAAATCATCAATGTGGCGCTACAGTGCAAGGCCGACGCGGTGCATCCGGGATACGGATTCCTGTCGGAAAACGCCGAGTTCGTGCGCCGCTGCGAGGCCGCCGGACTGGTATTCATTGGCCCGAGAGCCGAGACTATGGAGGCAATGGGCGACAAGATATCGGCCCGCAAGCGCATGATAGGAGCCGGAGTGCCCGTCGTTCCGGGTACTACCGAACCGCTGAAAAACGCCGACGAGGCCCTCAGGATATGCAACGAGATAGGCTATCCCGTAATGCTTAAGGCCTCGATGGGCGGCGGTGGCAAGGGAATGCGCCTCATCCACAGCGCCGAAGAGGTGAAAGAAGCCTATGACGCGGCACGTTCGGAGTCGATGTCGTCGTTCGGCGACGATACCGTTTACCTCGAGAAATTTGTCGAGGAGCCGCACCACATCGAGTTTCAGATACTTGGCGACGAGTACGGTAACGTGGTACACTTGTATGACCGCGAATGTTCCGTACAGCGCAGAAACCAGAAAATAGTAGAGGAAAGTCCGTCACCATTCCTCACGCCGGAACTCCGCCGCGAGATGGGAGCCAAGGCCGTGGCTGCCGCCAAGGCCGTAAACTATCGTGGAGCGGGCACCATCGAGTTTCTCGTTGACAAATACCGCAACTTCTATTTCCTTGAAATGAACACCCGTTTGCAGGTTGAGCACCCTATCACCGAAGAGGTTTTGGGCGTAGACTTGGTAAAGGAGCAGTTGCGTGTGGCCAATGGCGAGAAGCTGCGTTTCCGTCAGGAAGACCTCTTCCAGCGCGGACATGCTATTGAATGCCGTATCTGCGCCGAAGACACCGAGAACGGATTTATCCCCTGCCCCGGCGTGATTCGCCAGCTGACAGAGCCTAACGGCATCGGCGTTCGTATCGACAGCTACGTGTACGAGGGTTATGAGATACCTCTTTATTATGACCCTATGATAGGAAAGCTCATCGTATGGGCCACCACACGCCAGTTCGCGATAGAGCGTATGCGCCGAGTGCTCTACGAATTCAAGATTACCGGACTGAAGACTAACCTGAGCTACCTGCGCCGAATAATGTATGCGCCGGCCTTCGTAAAGGGCGAATACGACACGTCTTTCCTCGAGAAATACTCCCGTTCGCTGCAACGCACCAACGGAGACAACGAGGAAATAGAGAACATGGCGCTCATCGCGGCCTACGTCGACTATCTGTTCAACCTTGAGGAGAACAGCCCCGTGCGCGTGGCCGACGCCCGCCCGATAAGCCGCTGGCGTGAGTTCGGACTGCAAAAGGGAGTGTTGAGGATATAAAAAATCGGACAAGTTGTATACAGGAGTTAAGGAGTTATGTAGTAAAGGAGTTAAGACAAATGACTTGCAGCTTAAAACTATTTATTCGGCTTATTAGGCCAATTTGTCTTATTTTCATTCAACAAGGCATTTGTCTTAACTCCTTTACTACATAACTCCTTAACGCCAAACAAACAACTCTCAAACATTAAATTATATGGAGATGCACATCGGCGACCGCGTTGCTGACGTAACGCTGGTCAATAAGGACGGAAACAAAGTGGAACTGACCATCGACGGCAAGCCCATCGAGGTCGACATTGTGATGGCGGAGAACGGAAGTTGCTCCATTCTGCACAACGGCAACTCTTACAACGCCGAACTGATACGCGGCGAGGGAGGCAAGAATTATGACGTGAACATGTTTTACCGCTCATACCACGTTGACGTAGTTGACACACAGGCTAAGTATCTGCGCATGCGCAAGAACAACGACGAACGCCAGTCTGACAAGATTGTAGCGCCCATGCCGGGTAAAGTTGTAAGCATACCGGTAAGCGTTGGCGACAAGCTTAACGCCGGCGACATTGCCATTGTGCTTGAGGCAATGAAGATGCAGAGCAACTACAAGGTAACGTCTGACTGCACGGTAAAGAACATTCTCGTTGCAGAGGGCGACGCGGTACAGGACAACCAGACGCTGATTGAGCTGGAGTTAAGTAATAATGAGTAGTTAAACCAAGGAGTTAAGGAGTTATGTAGTAAAGGAGTTAAGAC
>NZ_JACJJG010000321.1 GCF_016899855.1 Marseilla massiliensis | reverse complement strand
CTCATCGTGGGCTCGCTGTCGGCGCAGACAGTCAAGGGAACTGTAAAGGACGCCAGCGGTGAACCAATCATCGGCGCCACAGTCCTCGAAAAAGGGACTAAAAACGCCGTAGTGACCGATATCGACGGAAACTTCTCCATTAAGTTATCGAGCGGTAACGAACTGCAGTTCTCATATATTGGTATGAAGCCGCAGACGGT
>NZ_JACJJG010000320.1 GCF_016899855.1 Marseilla massiliensis | reverse complement strand
CGAACGAGGTTCTTCCACTTGTGGTAGCGGTGGTTGGAGTCGGTCGTGCGGCGGGGCTTCGGGCGCGCCAGCACGAGGCCCCGCCGGCGGAGAAGGCGGAAGAAGCGGTCGCGGCCGGGCATCCGTTCGCGGCCGAAGACCGAGCAGAGCATCAGCCACAGCTTGCGGCAGCCTATGCCCGGAGCCTCCGAGCGTATGGC
>NZ_JACJJG010000031.1 GCF_016899855.1 Marseilla massiliensis | reverse complement strand
AATTTAATCAATATACAGGTACTGATTATCAGGGACTTATGAGCATACAAGATAATACAAATACTTGAATATCAGCAGCTTATCTTTATCCAACAGAACTGCGGATAAACCGAAAGTTCGGTGTAAATGCTGAAAGGTTCGGTGTAAACGAAAAAAGTTCGGAGAAAAGGTTCGGTGTAAATGCTGAAAGGTTCGGTGTAAACGAAAAAGGTTCGGAGAAAAGGTTCGGCGTAAAAGGAGAGGATGCATCTAAAAGAGTTAGCAGGACAGGGCAAAAAATAATAGACTTAGTTATTTCCGACCCTTCTATAACAGCAGAAGCAATGTCTGTAAAAATTGGCGTGTCCAAGCGGGCAGTTGAAAAGAACATCAAAGAGTTGCGTGAGAGAGGCATTCTCGTCCATGAAGGTTCTGACAAGGCAGGCTATTGGCGCATCATCGTAAAACCATGACAGGGAGGGCGTGACACATGACAATCTTTATCTTGGTTTCCATCTTATTGGTTGCAGCTTTGGCAATAGCCTTGCTTATGGGCGTTTCTCCTGCGAGCCAAAAAGTCAAAGTCCGGACGATGTATGTCGGAGCTGCGCTTATGCTCGTAGTTGCTCTTGTCGTCTGCGACTATATTGATGCTTTGCCGGATTTTCCGTCCAAGTTCCGATTTCATGCAGTATTGGTGCTTACCGTAACCGTAGGTTATCTCTGCATTGCCATCGCTTGTATGGAAAAGTACAATGTCCTAAAGCGTAAGAACCGCATGCTTGAAGAAGCCCTTACTGAAAAAGAGAAAGTATCCATTCTGATGGAACGTCAAAGCAAGCAGCAACAGGCACTCCAAAAAGGCGAACTTGAATGGTTTGCCGGGAAAATCAAGATGTTCAGTGAAGAGGAGCAAAAGGCGATTCTTGCCAGTGCCTACGCATTTGCAGAACATGACTTGATTCTTCCGCCCTCAATCACAGTACAAAACGAAATGTGCAGTCAGCAAGAACTCATGTATTACGTTTACTCCGCTTTCTCCAACATGGGCAAGAAGCGCAGCGACATTGTGAGTTTCTTATGTCAGGTTTTTAAATCGTACTTCCCTGCTGGTGAGGCTTCGGTATCAAAGAAGATGCCGGGATTGGATAAGGTTAAGGAAAGAAGGGAGAAAGAAAAGGATGCCTCAAAATAATCGTCTTAGAAATCTGAATTGTAATAAACAAACATAATAAATATCTACATCACGCGATTAAGTGAATTAAAATCACTACTTTTGCACCAAAAAATTAGATTATATGGACGACTTAAATAGAATCAAAGTTATCTTGGCTGAAAAGAAACGGACAAATAAGTGGCTTTCAGAGCAATTGAATGTCACCCCATCTACCGTTTCTAAATGGTGTACAAATACAAGTCAGCCAGATTTGGGAAGTCTGATGCAGATTGCTAAAATATTAGATGTTGAACTGACCGACTTAGTAAGGTTTGAAGAATTTAAGCACGAAACAGAATGAAAAAAATACAGGCATTGTTCTCGCAGAATGCCTATATCCATGTTGGGCATAAACTTGGCAAAACCATTTTATTGACACCAACAAAATGGCAGGATTTAGAAACAGTTGAGAATAGTGGAATACAAGAAATTTTTCAGTCTATAAAGAACGACTAAAGAATGACAAAAAAAACATATAATATAATAGATTTATTTTGTGGTTGTGGTGGCTTGTCTAAAGGTTTTGAAAAAGCAGGCTACAGGACATTGTTAGGTGTTGATATAGAACAATCTGCGCTTAATACTTTTGAAAAAAATCATGAATGTGCAGTGGGGTTAAATTTAGATTTGGCTGCATCAGACTCATTCAATAAAATAGATAACGTTGTAAATGGAAGAAATATAGATGTAATAATCGGTGGACCTCCTTGCCAAGGATTTAGCCTTACAGGACCGAGAAACTTTGAGGATAAACGCAACAAGCTCTATTTGGCAATGATAGAATCAGTTCGCCGTTATCAACCACAGGCTTTCCTTATTGAAAATGTACCCGGAATGGCCAATTTGTATAAGGGGGCGGTGAAGGATGAAATCATAAAGAGATTTACCGAGATGGGGTACAATGTGAATTGCAAGATCGTTTGTGCTGCAGATTATGGCGTGCCACAAATCCGTAAGCGTTTGGTGTTTGTTGGCTTAAAACAGTCACCTGTGAAATATGAATTTCCAACTCCAATTTTGGAAGAAAAAGATTACATTACCTGTAAGCAGGCAATAGGTGATTTGCCCTCTCTTGTAGATGAACTTGGAACTGAAGTTGCTTCGTATTCAAGCGAGCCGCAAACTGCTTTTCAAAAGCAAATGAGAGGTGATTGTAATGTGTTGTATAACCATGTAGCTGTAAATCATAAGGACTTCGTAAAGCAAGTTATCGCGCAGGTTCCTGATGGTGGAAATTATAAGGATTTGCCAGAAGGAGTAGGAACAAGCAGAAATTTCCATATGGCATGGACTCGTTATGCTAGCAATAAACCTTCTCGTACAATAGATACAGGGCATAGAAATAATTTTCATTATAAATGGAATCGTTGTCCTACTGTAAGAGAAAGTGCAAGATTGCAGTCTTTTCCTGATGATTTCGTATTTACAGGAAATAAGACCCAACAAAACCGACAAGTTGGGAATGCAGTTCCTGTATTGTTGGCATATGCTTTGGCAAAACAGATATTGAAGTATTTGAAATGAAAAAGAAGTTACATACCATAGAATTGTTTGCTGGTTGCGGTGGTCTGTTGGAAGGTTTTTTGCAACAGGGTTATTATGATACACTCGCTTGCGTGGAATGGGAAAAAGCACCTTGCTTGACATTGGCTAATCGTTTGGAACAGAAATGGCATCATGCAAATGCTAATAATGAAGTCATCAGGTTTGACATTCAACGGACTGATGAATTAATTAATGGGTTTGATGATGAGGAATATGGCAAACATGAGGGATTAGCAAAACTGATAGGCAATCAAACTGTAGATGTGATTGTAGGTGGTCCTCCATGTCAAGCTTATTCTTTGGCGGGGCGTATTCGCGATGAATATGGTATGAAAAAAGATTATCGCAATTACTTATTTGAAAGTTATATGCGGATTGTTAAGTATTTCAAGCCGAAGTTTTTCGTTTTTGAGAATGTTGTTGGATTACTGAGTGCTGCTCCAGATGGTTACCCGATAGAGAACCGGATTCGCAAGGAATTTATGGATGCAGGGTATAAAGTTGCAGAAAACTTTAGAGACACATTGTTTGAGGTTTGTGACTTTGGCGTACCTCAACATCGTAAGCGGGTCATCATAATTGGCATAAGGATGGATTGTTTTGATGTAGACAAATGTGTTTCTGACAATATGATTCATGATTTTTATAATGTAGTAATGCCTTCATTGCGCCAAAAACAGCGCACAGTATTTGATGCTATAGGAGATTTGCCAAAGATTTATCCGTTGCCAAAACCAATAGTACTAAACGGTAAGAAGTATTCGCACTCTCCAATAAGTTCAGAATTGGTGAAAAATCATGTTCCTCGCTTCCATAGTGCTAGGGATATTTCTGTTTTTCGGTTGTTGGAGGAGGATATACAATCTGGTCGAAAAGAGTATGTGAGTATCGAGAAATTAAAAGAACTCTATACCAAGGTAACAGGTAAGAAAAGTAACATACATAAATATTATGTATTAAGAAATGATGAGCCGAGCAATACTATACCAGCTCATCTTTACAAGGACGGAATGAGGCATATTCATCCAGACCCAGAACAGGCTCGAAGCATTACTGTGAGAGAGGCTGCTAGATTGCAGACGTTTCCTGATGATTTTGAGTTTCTTGGAGCAAACATGGCTCAATATAAAATGATAGGTAATGCTGTTCCCGTTAAGTTTGCCCAAATTGTGGCTGAGGCATTATATAAGTTAATTGAAAAATATTGTCGATATGTTATACTATAAAGATTTAGACAAGACTGTTTTGGAGATGCAGCATAATACCACATCTTCAAATAACATTGTAATAGTGTCTGGCTATGTTGGGTATCAAACAATAAAGATGTTGTGTGAGCAATGCTGTGATGTTCGAATAACAGTGGTATATGGAATGTATGGTAGTGAACGTATTTCACTGCCATTGCATCAGGCACTCATGGAAGTTCAAAGACAATATTCCAATATTACTATATTGTATTCAACGATTCCTGTTCATTCAAAGATTTATATGTGGAATTACGACGCCAAGATAGAAAAGGCTTTGGTCGGTTCTGCTAATTTCTCCATTAGTGGGATGATGAATGATTATAAGGAAGTCCTTTCTGATGTAGAGCTAGACACTTATGATATATTGAAAGAATATTGTGATTATGTTCTTTCAAAAGCGATAAGCTGTAATAATGTAGAGGTTAAATTTAAAAAGGTTTTTAAGGCTTCTGGTCATAGCAAATTGGTGCAACCTCTTTTGGCAAAGAATGTATGTAGGGCTACTTTGTTGGATAGAAATGGGCAAGTTAGCAAGAAATCTGGCCTTAATTGGGGACTTAGTAAAGGACATGTGTCCGAAGGTGATGCTTATATACGTATCACGTCCAACTATATCAAGCTGTTTCCATCTTTGTTCCCTCCCAAGAAGTATGTAGGTGTGGATAATCCACTGTCGAAAGGAAAGAAGAATCGCGAAAATGATGAAGTGGAGTTGATTTGGGATGATGGAGAGAAGATGATCGGATTACTGGAAGGACAGCAAACTAAAACAGTCAATGGGTTGGTTTATCCAAAGCAACTAAGTACGAGTCCTAGTAAATCAATATTGGGAAAATATCTCCGTAAGAGATTAGGCGTGGATTTGAATCATACGATAACCAAGAGCGATTTGCTAAGATATGGTCGTACCAGTATTGATATCTCTTTGATAGGAGAAGGTATATATTACTTGGATTTTTCTGTAAAGTAACAATTGTATTATGGCTGAAGCTTCACCAATTTGTAGAGGTAAAAACCTCACTTTTGAAACGGTATTGTCATTTGTCAATGCAATGCCTTTAGTGCCTATGAAAAAGGCAGAATTCCATAGAATCACAGAGAGCAAGCTAAAAGGTTGGACTCAGACTCATTCTCAAATAGCTAGGCAATTGGCTCTTTATCAAGAGAAGGATGGAATGTGTATTCCTAGATTTACACGAAAAGTATCTTGCTCAGAGATATTGCGATATGTGGAAAATTGGGCAAAGTTGTATTTTGTTCCAAACATCTATACTCCAAGTCTTAATGGTTCTGGAAATCGAGCAACCAATATCTATGCTTTTTTGAAAAATGAAGTAAAGTTAGGTGAGAGTTCTTATTCTAAAGCTTGTACTCAAATGTTTGGTATTGAGTTGAACAATACAGATAAGATTAGAGTCTATCTTAACAATTTTACGGATTTGATTATTAATGATGATGCAATGTCTGTAAATCAGCATTTGTCAGATTGCTCTATGCCAGAAGTTTATCCTAAAATTGCGATAGAGTCAGCAGAAGACTACTTTAACTACTTTTCGATTGATCTTCCATGTGGTATTGAGGACTCCCCTATTATGGAGACTTATCTTCAACAAATCTTTTATGGTGCCCCAGGTACTGGAAAATCCCACACAATAAAGGAAGTGACAAGAAATGAAGACGTAATCCGTACAACGTTTCATCCAGATACAGATTATTCATCTTTCGTAGGGGCTTACAAACCAACTACGATTGAAGAAACTGTCATGACGGTCATAGGAACAAAAGCAGTACCTGTGGAAGATGTAGATGGGAACGAACGTAAGGAGTCAAAAATAATATACGAGTTTGTCGCCCAGTCTTTCCTGCAAGCCTATATCGCCGCATGGAAAAAATACGCAGGTACGGAAAACCGTGAGCCTGAAAAACAGTTTCTTGTGATTGAAGAAATAAATCGAGGCAATTGTGCACAGATATTCGGTGACCTATTTCAGTTGCTCGACCGTAATTGCGATGGTTTCTCAGAATATCCAATCAAGGCCGACGCAGATATGAAGAAGCAACTTCAAAAAGCTTTCAAAGGGTTGGATATTCCGCAAAAGCATAGCATCAATGCCATGTATGAAGATCGTGACGTGGTAAAGGAAGTGTTGGATGGCGACTTGCTGTTGTTGCCCAACAATCTATACGTTTGGGCAACGATGAACACCAGCGACCAGAGCTTATTTCCGATTGATAGTGCATTTAAGCGTCGTTGGGATTGGACGTATATTCCAATTTCCAATGCGAATAAGGGATGGACTATTAACATAGGTGATAGTCATTACGATTGGTGGCAGTTTGTTGAAAGAATAAATGACTTGATTGGCAGGACTACAAACTCTGAAGACAAAAAGCTAGGCTATTTCTTCTGTAAAGCTAAAGATGGAGTAATCTCTGCTGAAACATTCGTGGGTAAAGTGATATTCTACCTTTGGAACGATGTCTTTAAAGACTATGACTACTGCGACCAAGTATTCAATGATGCAGATGGGAACAAACTTACATTTGACAAATTCTATACGGCAGAAGGCAATAATTCAAAAGTGGTTGAGGAAAAGGTGAAATTGTTCTTGAAAAACCTGGGTTTAGAAGCATCTGTTCAGCAGGAAAACATGGATGAAGATCTTGATTCTAAAATCATTATCAAAGTAAATGGTAAAGATGTCACGAAGGCAAACGCCATACCTTATACTGCTATTGAAGAATATGTCAAGTTACATCCGGAAATGTCGGCACAAGAAGTTGTTGACATCTGGAAGCCATTTAAGAAGTGCTCAATGCGTTCGTGGATAGTATGCAATAAGGAAGAGCGTGATGAAATGGATCAAAGATACGCTAACTACTCTTATGAGATAAAGTGTGCCGACGGAAATTCATTGTGGGTGAACAAAGACGGATGGATACACCATCCGGAAAACAAGAATTTGCGTGATACCGTCAGTGAATTTATAGAAGCTGTTAATGGCGCAGATTTAGGCATTACAATAACTGAAACTACCATTTAGCAAGTCATGCGCATACTTATAGAAGAATATCAATATAACGCAGCTGATGTAAAAGACATTCTTCACGGCATTGACGCATTGGAGAACGTGGAAGGAAAGGTGTCCATTCACTACGTGGGATATTATTACAATGTCCTGTTAAAGGATTGCGTGTTTATTCTTCCGAAAGTCCTATTGAAAGACGTTGACGGAAAAGAATTAGTATTCGCCAAATACAAACCGGAAAACATAGCAAATCTTGATGAGAATAATCCTCTAAATTCGGTTGAACGTGACTTCTTGTATAAGTTTGCTGTATGGATTTACCGCGCCATTGTAGTTTATAAAAACGACAAGCGTAGTGATACGGAGATTGTCTACTACTCACAAATTGCGCAAGTTGGTAACGGCAGGCGCAGGCTGAGCAACACTTATTTGGATATTCTTCTTTCGCTGATACAATTCAATAAGGACAACCAAAACTTTTTCTTTACCATCGTAAAGAATATGCACAGCGGCTTAAACAAAATAAATTGGATGCGTACCATCGGAACGACCAATGCCATAATCCAAGACGGGCAACCCATTTATTTGAACCCTATAAACAAAAAACGCCAGATAAATTTTGACGAGGAACTGCTCATCATTTTCTTTTCCATATTGAATTATATCGGAGATGCTTATGGATTTCCCAAACAAATAAGCTGCCAATACCAACTTATTACGGGACAACGGTTTGAAACATATCTCAATGGTTTTGGAAAGACACGGCTCAGACAAATCAAGTACAAATATTTTTCAGATAAAGCACTTCAACTGTGGCAACTTTGCTTTGCGTTTTTCGATGAAGCTCGGCAAGTATATATCACAACAGAGAAAAGAGAATATCTGTTAGTGAAGAGTTTCTATGTCGTGTTTGAGGCTATTATTGATGAATTGGTCGGTGACAACCCATTGCCCGATGGCATGGAGAAGAAACAAGAGGATGGCAAGATTGTTGACCATCTGTTTACGGCTCAAAGTCTGATTGATAGTGAAGCCAAACAAACTTATTATATTGGCGACAGCAAGTATTATAAGATGGGGCATGAGCTTGGTTCGGAATCTGTTTACAAGCAATACACGTATGCCCGAAACGTGATACAATGTAACTTGGACATATTCAATGATGGCGAACAGACTTCGTCCGGCGTAAAATTGCGCGACGATGTTACGGAAGGATATAACATCATTCCCAATTTCTTTATTTCAGCGAAACTCAATGAAAACCTTGATTACTCTGATGACGGAATAAAAGAAACCGACCGAGAGAACAAAAGACATAAAAAGTTTCAGTTTAAGAACAGACTGTTCGACCGCGACACGCTACTGCTGTTTCACTATGATGTAAACTTCCTGTTTGTTCTGTCATTATATGCCCGTGACAATGCTACTCAAAAAGCGGAATGGAAAGAGAAAGTGCGTAATAAGTTCCGTAAAGAAATCCAAGAATGGCTACAAAAGGACTATGACTTTTACGCAATGCGTGCACGCCCCGGAGTAAATGGAGAAGAGTTTATCAAGCACAACTTCAAGGAAGTTGTAGGCAAGATCTATACTCCATTCAAAGACGAAAAGACGTATTCGCTTGCATTGGACAACAAAGATCCCGAAGGCAATAATGAAGCCATCAAGACGATGTTGTCAGAGTTCTTCTATGTTGAGCCATGCCGTTTAGGGCAAAATCCGGAAGACGTGCTACCTGCGACAGCTGCGGTTACTGCGGTAAGTCCTACCGATAATGATTTGGCATTGTGCGTAACCAAAGAGGGCGTACATTTCGACAATGCGGTGGCAAAGATGAAACAGACAGGCAAGTTAGGTATTGCGCTGAATATGAACGGTGCGACATTGCAGTTGGTTGAAGGTTTCACGGCCGCAAAATATCTCATCATCCACAACAAGAGCAACAAATATGCTGCATTCTTCGTTGACGGAAAGGGACCGAGGCTTATTTCTGCAAATGAGATGACAGATATGGTAACGACCAAGAAAGGCGCATCCATCTATCTTGTCTATAACGCAGAATTGAATGTCATTCCAGCATTTGGTGAATTAGATTTCTCTCCTATCACAAAGAGTGGCGACAGCTATTCACCGCACTTATTACCAATAAAGATTTTAATAAAAGAAAAGGATATAGAAGCACATAAAAAGTGATACTATAGCCTCAAAATCTTGATAATATGCAAAATCCAAGAGGTTTCGATGTAATTACATATCAGCAGTTACCTAATAATGGCTTGTATATTAGAGTACAAGTTACAGACCAAACTGTGACTCTTCAAAATGTCTATCAATCATTAATTAATGATAGTTGGATAAATCGTTTTTTTGCACAGTGTGACTGGATGCAAACTTCTGTGACAGCAAGAGTTACTCCAACAATTCAGCAGATTGCATCAGATTTTAACAATGGAGCTAATCCTACAATCAATAGCGACACAGGGGAAAAACTTGTGTCTGAAATATCTAGAAGAACGTTGGTTGAAGATTATAACTATTGGGATATGCCTATTGCAGAGTTATTTAAACAGAAAAAAGATGGAAATCCTGGATTTGATTTCCATACAGTAACTTCGGACGGTATACTTTTAATGTTTGGAGAAGCCAAATATGTAGCTAACACTACTGCTTACAACTCTGCACTTAATCAGATTGGGGAATTTATTGATGCGCGTAAAGACATGATGGATTTATTTGAAATAGAACGATTCATGCCTTCTCAAACGCCATTAAACAATGCCAATAATAACATTAAGGGATACGTTGCTGCATTTTCTACAAATGGAGCGGCTGATAATTACATTATTTCTAAAGTTATTGGGCACAAAAACTATTGCATGTTATCACACTATCCATTATTTATCGCAATTGCTGTTGATTTATGAAAATTGAAGAGTTAAAAAATAGAAACTTCGCTGAAGATATGCTTGGACGGACACTATCAAAAATCTATAAAATAGGACCTGTCAAATCAACAGACTATGAAATACTATCTTACATTTCAATATTCCATCCCGATTTGATAGAACAACATATTGATGATATCAATCTGTATCTAGGACTGTTTTATAAAGAAATAATCACACCAAAATCGTTGCAAGGATGTATACAGAAAATGTTTTTGGAATGTATTGCTGAACATTTCGGTAAGGCATATACTCCTGTCCAAACAAGTATCTTGAATAATAGTGAAGAGAAAAGAATATTCAGTTTTTCTGCACCTACTAGCACGGGCAAATCACATGTTTTGTTTTCTATAATTGAAAATTCCGACCGAGATGTTGTAGTTATTGTGCCATCAAGAGCTTTAATCAATGAATACTATCTCCGATTATGTGAAGAAATCCATGATAAGTCCATAAACATCCTAACTTTTGTTGACAAAATTAATACTGCTAAATGCAGAAGAAGTATCTTTGTCCTTACTCCAGAACGCTGCAAGGATCTGTTTAGGCTTAAGGATCAATTCTCTATTGATGTTATCCTTTTTGACGAAGCACAACTTACGGATGAAAAAGGGAAAAGAGGCTTGTATTTTGACGCAATTGTTAGACGGTGCAATAGGGAACTACCAGATTCGAAAATAATATTCGCACATCCATTTGTAACTAATCCAGAAGCTCAGATTTCTAAGAATCTCTTACCTACAGAACAATCAATATCAAAAGTATATGATCAACGAAACGTTGGCCAGATTTTTGTATGCGAAAAACCTGATGGTAGTTTTAGCTATTTTGGAAGTGATACAAATGTTTTTAGCGTTAAGCAAGTAGCTTGTAATTATGATCCAATAGAATCATGTATAAAAGATAATGGTAGTGTTTTGTTTTATGTTTCAAAGAATTCCATCATCACAAATGCTTATCTTAATGCATTCAGTAAGTATATAATGTTGTGTTCCGAAATAGAAGATCCAGAGCTTATTGAAATAATTGAGGAACTGAGTGATTTTACAGGTGGTGGAACAGTTGCTTATATGAATTATTATTCGCAGATGCTTGCATTGCTGAAGCGCGGTATTGTTATTCATCATGGCTCCCTTCCTTTAAGAGCAAGAATGCTTGTAGAAAAATTTACGCGAAAACATTTCTGTAGAATATGTTTTGCCACATCCACACTTGAACAAGGTATTAATATGCCATTTGATATTGTCTATATTGATCGTCTCGAATCTCAAAAGTACTTAGCAGTAAAAAATCTTATTGGCCGTGCCGGCCGTTCAAGTAAAGACCGCAAAATCGATTATGGTACAGTGATAATTGCATCGACAAAAGTAGCCAAACTCAGAAAGCTGCTTACTCAGACAATCACGCTTAACATGCAATCACAATTAGATGATAATGAAAGGCTTGATGATGATTATAATGATTTTAAAGATGCAATTCTTCATGAGACTTTCTCTGATCAATTCAATCTTACACAAAATCAAATCATAAAACTATCTGATAACGCTCTTAATGAAATACTAAGATGTATTCTTGATAAGTTTTTCAATCATATAGATGAAAAAGGTAACATAAATCTATCTAAAGAAGATAGAAAAATAGTTGTTAATTCTTTTCATCAATTCTATTCGAATTATTTAGGTCGTGAATTGCAGTTAGGAGAAAAAGCTATCCTAACAACAGCTTTTTATATTATGATCTGGAGAATACAAGGACGTACATTTAGCACAATATGCCATTCAAGATATGCTTTCCTAAGCCGTGAAAGTGAACGTTCAAAGTTAGATAGACTTGGACAATCAACGGATCAAATATTGGCAAGATTCACCCAAAAGTATGCAGAACTTCCTAATAATAATTTGTGCAGCCCTATTTCCTTATTTCCCAGAGGACTAAAAGCCAAAGATGTAGACTATGACATTATAACTTACGATACATATGACTATCTTGATAAATTAATTGGGCTTTATTTATCTGATATTTTTTATGCAGCATTCATCAAATACAATGAACGTTACCCAGATGACAGAGCAATAAAGATGGCTAATTTAATAAAATATGGCACATATAATACAAAATACATTTGGATGCTAAGATATGGTATGTCCTTTGAAGATATAGAATTATTAAAAGATTATATTGAATCAATTGATGAACGGGGAATTGTAGTAACGCAAGAATTCGCGAATCTTCCACAAAAAGTAAAGGGTTGTATAGATAGATTTATATGATAAACTAATAAAATGTACAATTATAATTTCCTATTATTCGAGAGTTTCGTAAAATTGGGATTGTAAATACAAAATTACATTAACTCACAAGAGATTGTCAATTCATTTATATGTGATTGCCAAAATCTAACATCGCATTTCATGGAATAAATGGACAGACTAACCAAAGAACAACGCCATCGCAACATGGCTGCAATACGTGGAAGGGACACCAAGCCTGAAATACTGGTGCGGAAATTCCTTTTTAGTCGGGGCTTCCGCTATCGGCTCAACCATCCACGTCTGCCCGGTCACCCAGATTTGGTGCTGCGTAAATACCGCACGGTCATCTTTGTGAACGGCTGTTTTTGGCATGGTCATGAGAATTGCAAATACTTTCGCCTGCCTAAGACTAACATTGACTTTTGGCAAAAGAAAATTGAACGGAATCAGGAACGTGATAAAAAGGAACAATGCCAACTCGCAGCTATGGGTTGGCATTGCATCACTATATGGGAATGTCAGCTGAAGCCTAAAATCAGGATGCAGACATTGGAATCACTGGCATACACCTTAAATCACATTTACCTTGAAGACCGTAAAGTCAAAACATACGAAATACCAGAAAGCGACAATAATCTTATGGCAGCAGAACCCGAACCTACATACGGAAAAACAAAACATCCATAAGATTTTCCAGATTTATTTATTCCGTACTTCTTTTCACCTCAGTACCCGTTATGTCCATCAGATGCTGATGTTGCTCCTTTACCGCCCGATACATCGAATAATACGCGAATGCTTCCTCCTTATATTTCATGCTGCTGAGTGAGGCTGCCACTGCCCATGCAAGAATGGCAATGGCAACAATTATCACATAACGAAGTTTGAAGTGATAACCACGCAAGAACAGGCCGTTGACGTTGGGCGGAATGATGGTCAGCGGACACCTCAGTTCATTGACTCTGGCAAGTATCTCATCCTGCCGTTCAAGGATTCTCTCCGTATTAGCTTCAATCTTCAAGCGATTCGTGTTATAATCGCAAACATGAACATAGAGATAATCTATCAGGCTGAACTTCCGTTTAAGCAAATCTATCAGTTTGGGAATCCATACAGAGAAAGGGATTCTGTCCGGTTGCTCTTTTCTCACTGATTTTTTCAATATCGACAAGACATCGTTCCAACAGTTATAGAAACTTTTTTCAACGCTATTGCAAATAGTCTGTTCGTCAACGGCTGATTGGGCAGTCTGCGTATGATTTTGGGAAGCCTCATTCAGGTTATTGACGGTTTCTTTCAATTCATTCACACTTTGACGCAAATTTGCGAGATTTGCAGCTATCACATCTTCTTTCATTATCTTCTACGTTTAAAGGGTTTATAAAAAGGTTCATTCTTTTTTGGGATATTCTTGTCTTTTTCATCACGCCATCCAAGGCTGTTGCTTGTCCCTCCTGCAGCACTGGAAGTGATTGCTTGATGAGGTTGAAGTAACAGTTCCTCCGTTAAGTTACCCAATGTCGTGCAAAGGCTGTTAAAACTCAAGTCACGGTCAAGCGTGGAACCGGCCAAACTGATACCGTCTTGGCTGAAAGAAATACCATGCACTTTATCTGACGCTTGATTTCGGTTAAAACGGATGTCTATATTCCGAACTTTCAATGCAGACAAAAAGTCTTTCCATGAATGGGATTCTGCCAATGCATCCAAAGTTGCGGAACGGAGATTGAGTTTCCGTAGTTGGTGAGGCCGCAACCTGTTTTTATTTCTCGCCTTACTGTTCTTCGGTGCAAGGTAAAGGCCATATTCTTCCGTCAGCGCACGGCATACTTTCGTGCTGCGTATTCTTTCGTTACTGTCGGAAATGAGGTTGCCGTCATTGTCTATCCGGTTAAACACCAAATGGCAATGGGGATGCTGGGTGTCATAATGTCGGGCTATGATATATTGCGTGTTGCGAATCCCCATCCGCTCCATCCATTTCCGGGCAATCTCCACCATGAGCGCATCTCCTTTCTCATCGTTGGGGAAACGAGCCGCATCTTGCGGTGAGAAGGCTAAAGAAACGTGTTTGACGGGACTTTTCACTTTCGGGCGCATGGATGCCTGTATCTGGAAAGAGTCCGCAATAGTCTTATTACTGACAGTGCAAACACCCTCATGTGCCAACAGTGTAGCACTCTTCTTCTTGTTCTTTTGATCATTGGCATAGTTCACGATGCCTCCGAAGTCCACTCTCGTTTTAATGTTCGCTATCATGACTATCGTTTTTTATCTGTGAAATGATTCTGCTGATTTCTGTGATGATGGTAATACAATGTTGCTTGACTACTTCCAACCCATGAATGTGCATCTGATGTGCAATCTGATTGACATTATTGGCTATGCCGGATAAGTCACGGATGGCAGAAGCCATTTCCGGGCTGATACGTTGGGTTACCTCACAACCCATTGCCGCCTGATGGCAAAATTCATTGACAGACAGTCCGGCTTGTTCCGCCTTTGACTGAATATAAATGTAGTCGCTCTCATTGAACATGATGCGGAAACATCTCGTGCGCTTCTGGTAACGCGCCAGCTTCGGGCGACCTCCGGGCTTTTTATTTTCTGTATTCATACTGCTTGTTGATATTGATTTTTTGAATATTTTGAGTGGGTAGTTGTGCCGCTTGCCGCATAGGTTTTAGTGACACTAAAACACAAACTGGCCACTCAAAAAATCTTCCGATATTTACCTTGTTCAATCCGACGCAATTTGCCACTTCTGATGAAGGCTTCTATCCACTTGGCAGCCGTACTGCCGTTCTCACCTAAAGCTAAAACAGCCGCATCGTAATCCTTCTTCGTGAAAGTTTCAGGCAATATATTATAAAGGGTGTTCCTCCGTGCTGCAACACCTGTTTCCTGTAAAGCGGAAGAAGTCTGTTTGCTCTGATTTCCTGACAGATTCCGATAGATAAAGACAGCATGATAGAGCAATGTATCACAAATATTCATGGCAACGAAATAGTCGGACTCTTGGCAAACCAATTGGATAATGCCATTGGAATCCGCTTGCACATTGTACACGTTCTCCAAATGGCGGACAGCTGTCAGTACCATCATGATGCGGTAAGCAATCAGTCCCATCCGTCTGACTATGCCCTGCATCCGGTTGTCCACTTCGTCACAACATTCTTCATTCACCCGGCTAAGGTATTCGATGAACTGTTCCTGCAAAGCAGAGGGAAGGGAAAATGAATAGTTGCCATGATTCACGAACTCTTCATGCAGATGACAGAAGCGGTCGCCCAATATGCGGAACATGGTATTCTTGGATTGGGAAATATCGCTTGTGGCAAACACATTTCTGATACCACGCTTAAAACGGATGATGTAAAAACAGAATCGGCTCATCAGTCCGTTCTCCGCATCGGGTATCAACCGCCTTACCTGTTCAGGCGTTCCGGCCAACGCTACAGACACCCTCGGATTGCTGACTTCGCAATACTCCCTGTCCTTGCGTCGGCTCAGACTTACCAGCTCATGGTGGAACGCCTTACGCAGCACATCGGAATAGTTTCCGTAATCCGACTTCAATGTCTGGCTTAACGTGTCACCTTCAGATTCGAACAACAGCCCGACACCGTCATTGTCGCCCAATATCTTCAACAAGGAACTTGCGCTGCTATTGGCCGGGATGATAAGCATACGCATAGGCGGCTCGGTCGGCATAGCTGCACCGTCCGACTTCTTGCTTTTGATATAGGTGTTCATCGCTTCCTTGTATTCCTGCTCCATTCGTTGCGAAAGCTCATGCAGATTACGGTTAATGGGAGCCACCAACTCACGGCATAAAGTCAACGCTCCTTTGCCCATTCCGGCATCAGCCACGACAAACAAGTAAAGATTGGGATAAACAATACGCTCGTCATACACACCACAGACATTATGTAAGCAAACCGACAGACATACTATCGCTCCTATCAGAATGGTATCGCGGTCGTCTTCCGAAATGGAGTTACCGACAACTTCACATAAAAAAGGCGGCAGTTGCTCGAACACACATTCGGGAAATGCAGGAAGCTCATCTGCCGATTTTATCCATTTGCCCGTTTTGCCATTTTGGTTATTTGGTAAAATGGATAAATCCTGTTCCCCTACCGAACTTAGCGGAATACCTGCCTGACCAGCCAAATGAAAAAACGAACGGATTGTTATGCCTTGTCCTTTGGCTTGCAGGCAACGGGTATATTGTTTGTCTGCTTCTTCCCTTTGATAGTCTGGATGGAAGCGGCTGATACGATGGTAATATTCTCTTCCGTTTTCACCGAATCCATCAACCAAGGCAAAGCCCAATTCCACCCAATCCTTGTATTCAGGTGCGATGTCAACGGCACGTTGTTCTATTTCGCAAATGATACGTTCTATTTCTTCCTCTTTATTATTAGAGGTGGAATTTGGAGCCGAAAGTAATTTAGGAGATGTTGGAACACTATTCTCAAAAGGGACATTCTCCCAATCTTGGGCGGAAAATATTTTCTTTGACATACTCGTTGTATTTAGGGTTAATATATGCTTGTGGGTCGTAAGGCAGGAAACAGGCGCGCGCCACATCGCTCCCCGACATATCCACCTTTGGCAATCCGGTAGCACGGATGCAGTTGGCAACAGCCTTGAAAAAGCGTGAATGTTCCCATCCTTTCAAATCCACAGGTATAATCCACTTCAATCCATTTCCTGAAGGGCTGGTGAACAGCAGTTCCGTATCAAAATATTCGTGATTGAGAATCTGTTGCTTCACTTCATCCATATTCTCTACATGGTCAAAATCCAGACACATCAGTCCTGAGTGCATTATCAGTTCCTTTTCATTCCGCTTGCGGAAAAGACCGGAGAAAGTGCAATAGTCAAAGTGAGAAGCCTTATATTTTTTGACATCCGCAAGAGAAGTCATTGAACGCAGAGTTTCCGTTTGTGGTTGGGCATAATGGCCAACCACATATCGGTACACATCCACAATGCCTATTGCCCTTAACGGCTCAATGTTCTGGATGGGCTTACGAAAAAATGAAAAACAATAATCCGTCGCTTCCATATTATCTGATAATCTTTTTGGATTTGACAAATTGTTCGGCTTCCAACATAAGGTCGTCCTGTGTCTTGTGGACTTTGCTCTTCAACCAATCATCTATTTCCGATTGTAAAAAAGCCAATGCCTTATTTATCTTATGTACGGGTATCTGTTTGGCTGACACCCATCCATAAACCGTTTGCTTAGCCGGATGTGATGGCAGATAAGCACAAAGCTCATCTATATCCATCCATTTAGGTGAATCACTTGCCTGCTTATGCTGCAAGGCTTTTACGGTGGACTGTAATTCTTCAACAGTCTTAATCAGGTAGGACAATGCATTTGGCATTTCCTCCAATGAATTTACGGTATAACTCATATTCTCACGTTTTTAAGTTTATGCCGCAAAACTATATGGATGCTTACGGGTGCTAAATAGGTGCCGGACAATCACCACTCTGCCCCTTTGTTACCACATGCAGATTTAAGTTTCATTAAGACACCTGCTCTTATGAAAGGTAACTGATGGAATAAAAACATGAGCGGAATTAGAAAAACAATAGGACTTCGGGGATATAACAAAGAAAACCCCTCAAAAAGCATGGTGCTTCATGAGGGGCAAATGGGTGGTAAATAGAGAATTCCTTTACATAAGTAACTGATGCTCAATGGTGGAAATTAGCACCGCGACCTTATACGGGCAGGTTATCTATATGTAATGTATTGGCTGCTTTCTCCTTTGCTGCATCCACAAGATGAGTATAAATTTGAGTTGTTTTGACATTGGTATGTCCCATTAAAGACTTTATCGTATAAATATCTACGCCGTTTTCAAGGAGCAACGAGGCGAAACTATGACGTCCGCAATGAAAAGTTACGTGCTTCTTTATGCCTGATGCCTCTATCCATTCTTTCAACGGATGGGAAATCCAAGAAATATCTGTTAGACCCTCGAACACCAGGCGTTCATCATCATCCGGGCGTTCACCACACAGTTGCAACGCCTGTGCAGTAACGGGCTTACAATCGAGCTTCTTTGTCTTTTGCTGTACAACCACGGCCTGCCACGTTCCTTTGCTTGTCTGCTGAATCTGTTTCCACTTCAACGGCTTAATGTCGCTATGCCGTAAGCCGGTCAGGATTGAGAACAGGAACGCACGTTTCAGCACATCGTCCTTGCAGGGCGTATCTACCAGCATCTGCACTTCGTTCATGCTGAGTGCGACACGTGGCTTTTCAATCTGACTAATGCCTTTTACCTTTGCGCTGATGTCAACCGTGAGATATTCATCTATAAAAGCCTGTTTCAGCCCTGCCTTGACAATGGAGAAATAGGTGGATGCCGTATTCTGTGAGATTGTGCCCTTCTTGTTGCCTCCCATTGGGGCACGGAGTAGGAACATCTTGATGTCCTCAAGCAATTTTACGGAGATGGATTTGAACGGGATGGGATTCCCTTGCGAATAAATTTTCAACAATTCGCCCACACGCATCCAATTGACGATAATCGAATTTGAACTGTTGGGATGGCGTTTGCTGATGATACCGTTGAAGTATTTGATGAAGTCCTGTTCACTACGTTCATTCTGCGCTGCAAGTTCATTTTCCTTATCTGTATAGAGAATGGCACTATCGTACTCATGCTGACGCAACTTCCGGACATTATCGGCATAGATACAAGCTTCCTGGTCGATTGTGGAACGGCATTGAATAATTCCGTTCAAATCCCTCTTCGGCTTGTAGTTGAAACTGCCATCCGGCAGAATTCGTGCGATGGATGACTTGTCCCAAATGGGTGTGGATATAGTCCGATTGATTGACTCTACCACTCGGCTCGCTCTGTTTGAGCCACGTTTATACACTGGGTACGATTCGATAATCAGATACCACTCTTCTTTGTATCTTGACCTCCTGAGCTTGACGGTCACTTTTGTGTTAGGCAATGTTTTCTTCATTCTATCTCTGATTTATAAAGGTTATCTATTTCTTGTTTGGGTACATACACATAGTTCCCGATTTGCCGGGATGGAATGGAGTATTTTCTGACGTGCGCCCATACGGAACTGTCATTGATATGATATTTCTCACAAACCTGAGCAATGGTATAACAGTCCTCCGGCTCCATACTATAAAGTTTGGGAATAGGTTTCTCTTTTTCAGCAAGACTCTTTGGACGAGTAAGAAAAAGTTTCTCCATGTCTGAACGCTTAATGCGTATGAGCCGGGTGCCGATATTGACGGCTGGAATGCGTCCTGATTTTATCAGCCGATATAAGGTATTACGTTCCACACCGAACATGGCCACAGCTTCCTTTACTGAAAGATATTCCCGTATGTCAGGGATTTGCCGGGCTATGGTTTCTAACCGTGCGTTTCTATCCTTTGCGTCCTTTTTACGCTTCCACGCCACCTTACTGCATTTAGGCGAACAATAGTGGCTGTCAAGTGTCTTTGCGATAAATGTTTTACCGCACACCTTACACTTCCGTTTGATTTCAAATCCGATTGTTGGCATATTATCTACTTTTAAGTATGTATTAGTCGAGATTAGTAGGATTTTGTCCCACATTATCTACTTTTTTGTCTTGTCGCAAATATGTCGCAAATAAGGGATAAAAAAGGGCGTAAAAAAGGCATAGAAACCAAGAACCCCATAAACGCAAAAAGCGTGCAACTCGTTGAGCTGCACGCTTTTGCTTGCGATTTAGTATGTATTTACTTATCGGAATCATTTGACTTCCTCAAATATAATATGCTATGAATATCAGCTATTTATAATTTCATGGTACAAATATGAATTATTTTAGTGGTCATATATTGAAAAGCAAGAGTAAAAAGAGATATTTCCACGGCAAAAGAAAGATTTATGATTATTTAACTATGTATTTTGTATTTGCAGATGTTTTCATTTGATGTTGGATATTTGCACTTGTTTTGCTCTTCTTTTCACAAAACGCATAAAACGAAGACATTGTATCTTTTTCGCTTATTTTTGACTTTCGTTTTTTATGGAAATACGTTATACTTTTGCAAAATAATCGTAGATAAAAATAGTTATGAAGCAAAGGCAACATATATTCCAATCCTGGGCGATAGAAGTAGTAACGGTGCTTCTGGCGTCCACAATATCATTTCCTGTGAGTGATGCTTTGGGCATACAGCTAAGCATTCTCCCTTTTATCATGGTAGCTTGTTATGTTGCTCTAAAACTCATTTACCATTTATGCCTCTCTCTGTCGGCACATATAATATCTCTTGCTTCTTTATTCTTCCATAAGCCTACGAAATCTAACCGACAATCTAAAGATGATAGCACTTTAGCAACTGCTATATCTATGGTTGGCAATGACGATATTCAAATGAAACGGATAGAGTTATTCCATTATGAGTACCTGCATGAGGAACGACAATATCTTCAGCAAAAAGAAAGGGAAGAAGACGAAAAACTACAAGCCGTATTGCAATACACCCGAAACACATTCAGGCAATTTGATTTTAGCGAAGAAGAAATCTTCCAAATCTGCGAATGCGTCCGATACTTTGTCACCAATCGGAAAGCTCTTAGCGTAAACATCCACATCAAACGACGTACAACAGTTACACAAATCTCACTAAAGAATTTTGCTTGGAACATTGCTTTTCAATACAACATCAGTCGGGATATCACGGCACAATTTGTTATGCAAACATTCCATGAATGGTTTGCCAATTCTACTCTTGACACAATCAGAAAGAACTTGCGTACAACAACAGGGAAGCATAGGATCAAAATAGATGAACATATTGTTTCTATTGCTCATAATCCATAGCTCGCAATGCTCTAAATCAGTTACATCACATTAAATGTTGAAACACAAGGTGCATTTATCGCGTAAAATCATTATATTTGCACCAAAAGCATTATATTGGCAATATGGAAGATTTGAATCAATTAAAGCTTGTACTAGTTAAAAAGAAGAGAACCAACAAATGGTTGGCCGAACAGTTGGGAGTAAACCAAACGACTGTATCAAAATGGTGTACCAATACCACTCAACCAGATTTGGCAACTTTGAAACGCATCTCGGAATTGCTGGAGGTTAATGTGAGCGAGATAATAAACTTCAGTTAAAACTTAAAGAATTCATGATATGAAAAATGTAATATCACTTTTATTATTATCACTAATAGTGGTAGGATGTGGCCAAAGTAGAGAAGAAAAGGCCGCATTGTTTGCAGAAAATGAGGTTAAGAAAATCCTTAATGATGCAAGTTCTTATGAAGCTGTAGAAACTAGGTTGGACAGTGCATTCACCTCTATCTATACTGATTATGAGGCTTGTGCTGCCGCATATAAAATAGCGGAATTACGTTCCAAACAAGAAGCACTACAAGATGAATATGATAGAGAAAAATCATCAGCTGCCATTTGGTCTAATTCTTGGGATGCTTATAGCAAAGAACAACATAGACAAGCTAAAAAAGAAATGGAAGAAATAGGTAATAGGCTGAAAAAGGTCAATGACGAGATTGAAGAAAATAAGATGATTATAAAAAATAGATACAAGTCTCTTGATGAAAATAAATTTTGTGGCTGGGCAATCTATCATAGATTCAGATGTGCAAATGGTTTGGGTATAAAGTCGCTTGCAGATATACTACTTGTAACGGATGAAAATTTTGAGACCCTTCAAATAAGAATGTTGCTTGATGACAACGACCCGCAAGGTTTCGAGCAGATAAAGCAAACCATTGATGGTATTATAGAGAAATAAATACTTGTTTATAATACACAAAGCCATATTATGAAGCAATTTTCAGAAGCAACACGAGTACAGATGCCAGCAATGGTACATCTTACCCGATTGGGGTATTCATATATTGGAAAACTTCATGAAGACATGAATGGCAGTGTCTATGATGGAGATACCAACATACTTCTTCGAGTATTTGAGAATAAATTCAAAACTTTAAACCCTGGGCATGAAGGAGAATTTCTTCAAGTACTTAAAGAAATCCGTAAAGAACTTAATGACGATGATTTAGGTCGCAGTTTTTATAATCGGCTTAAATCTGTATCACCTATAAGATTGATTGACTTTGACCATATTGAGAATAACGATTTCCATTTTACGGCGGAGTTTACTTGCAGGAATGGACAAGACGAATTCCGTCCTGATATAACCTTGTTTGTTAATGGTTTGCCCTTGTGTTTCGTCGAAGTGAAAAAGCCAAACAATCATGGAGGCATGGTTGCAGAAAGCGCAAGAATGAATCGGGAGCGTTTCCCGAACAAGAAGTTCCGCCGTTTTATCAACGCTACCCAGTTGATGATTTTCAGCAACAATATGGAGTATGACGCCCTTGGAGGCATTGTACCTATACAAGGGGCTTTTTATTGCACAGGTGCGAGATTGTTTTCACCATTTAATTGTTTTAGGGAAGAGAATCCGGGTAGTATGAAAGTTGCACCATATCACCGAGACTATCCATATAAAGATATAAACAAAACTGTAGAAAAGAGTATTCTGTCTGATTATAACTGCCAAGTGATTCATACCAGCCCTGAGTATCAGACAAATCTTGACATCAATACTCCTACAAATAGAATTCTAACATCCATGTGTTCGCCAGAGCGGTTGCTCTATATCATTAAATATGGCATTGCATATGTGAAAATGGAACGAGAAGTAGATGGAAAAATAGAATCTACCGACCAAAAGCACATTATGCGATACCAGCAACTATTTGCTTCATTGGCCATCCAGAAGAAACTCGCTGAAGGTGTCAAGTCGGGGGTTGTATGGCATACGCAAGGTAGTGGTAAAACAGCTTTGTCGTACTACTTGACTTATATACTCAATGATTTCTATGCCAAGCAAAATAAGGTTGCTAAATTCTATTTCATTGTAGACAGGCTTGACCTTTTGGAACAGGCTACGCAGGAATTTGAGGCAAGAGGGCTTGTTGTTAGTACAGCTAATTCAAGGGCAGAATTGATGGAGCAGTTCCGAAACAATCAGGCACAACAAGGAGTAAGCGGTCAAGCTGAAATAACTGTGGTAAATATCCAACGCTTTGCTGAAGACAAGGAGAAAGTTCGCATCAATAACTATGCAACCAACCTTCAGCGTATATTCATCCTTGACGAAGCACACCGGGGATATAAACCTGGGGGATGTTTTCTTGCAAACCTCTTTGAGGCAGATCCCGAAGCAGTGAAAATAGCCCTTACTGGAACCCCTCTACTAAAAGAAGAACGAGCGTCCTGCAAAGTGTTTGGAGAGTACCTTCATACCTATTACTATGATAAATCAATTGCAGACGGATATACGTTGAAAATCATCCGAGAGGATATTGAAACTTCATATAAGGAACGATTGTCAGAAGTTTACGATAAACTTGACACTTTAGTACAAAAGAAAGACATCAAGAAGTCTGAGATTATTGAGCATCCAAACTATGTAGGAGAATTGGCTCACTATATTATCAATGACTTGAAAGAGTTCCGAAAAATACAAGGTGATGATACTTTGGGAGGTATGGTAATATGCGAAACTAGTGAACAAGCACGTAGGCTTTATGAAGTATTCCAAGAAGAATGGGAAAAGCTTCAACCAAAGCCTATTAAAATAAAATTGGCTGACGGCTCATTTGTGGTAGGTGAACCAGCCGTGGATTATAAGTCTAAATATCGGCCCCTCAAAGCAGGTATCATTCTTTATGATACAGATGATAAGGAAACACGCAAGCAGATAATCAAGGATTTTAAAAAGAATATGACCATAGACATATTGATTGTTTTCAATATGCTACTTACCGGGTTTGATGCACCACGGTTGAAACGCTTATATTTCGGACGAAAGCTAAAAGACCATAATCTTTTGCAGGCAATAACCCGGGTGAATAGGCCATACAAGGATATGCGTTACGGCTTTGTGATAGATTTTGCCGATATAAAGCGTAACTTTGAAGAAACCAATGAAGCTTATTTGCAAGAGCTAAATCGCTTTAATGATGTGGATGAAACTGGTGAGGGCAATGCAACAGACACATTCACACAGGTGATTGAAGATAAAGAAGAAATCATCAAACAAATGAAAGGAGTCCGCCAAACGCTCTTTAATTACTCATATAATAACGCTGAAGTTTTTTCCTCTGAAATATCAACCGAAGAAGACAAAAGTGTGCTACTTGAGTTAAAACAGGCTTTGATTTCGGCAAAGAATATGGCAAACCTTGTGCGTACTTTCGGTGATGATGACATGAAGGAGCAGTTCTCTAAGCTGGAGATAACCAAACTGCCACAGCTACTTTCAGAAGTTCAACATCGTATTGATATTATAAATCAAAAGGAGGTGTTTAGCACCAGTGAAGAAACTAAGGCACTCATCAATGAGGCCATGATGGATATAGAGTTCAATTTTTCGAAGATTGGACAAGAAGAAATGCGCCTGATTGGTGGAGGAATTGAATTGAAAGAAAAGTGGCATCGTACCATAACATCCTTTACACAGAACATAGACCAAGATGACCCAGAATACATATCGTTACGCGATGCGTTCATGGAGAGATTCAAGGAACATGGGTTTGTGATTGACACTATTGCTAAATTCAACGAAGAGACCAAGGCTTTGGATGACATCATCAAACGGTTACAAGACATTCAAAGACGGAATAATGTACTTCTGAGAAAATACAAAGGAGATGAGAAATTTGCCCGCGTTCACAAACGAATACGCGAGGTCAACAAGCTGCGTGAAGAAAAAGGGCAGAAGCCTATGTTCTCTTTTCTTGACGACGAGATTGTAGCCATACTCAACATCATAAAAGAGGAAATAGACGCAAAAGTCTATGACCGTAATGACATTTTGAAAAAAGATGCCTATTTTAACCGTACGGTCATGGCGCTCATCAATGGGTGTTTGTATCATTTTCCACAGATAAAACCAGAAATGGAAGATTACAAATTTATCCAATCAAGAATATCTCAACAATATATCAATCAATATAACGCCACATATGGAGTGGCATAACAGCAAAATAGATTATGTCAGGAATTAAGGAGAAAACCTTACAACTTATAGATGGACTGAAAGCTACTTGCCAAGCATACGGTATGGGAAATGATGGCAACGAGTATAAGATTATCACACAAGTATTTTTATATAAGTTTTTGAATGACAAATTTGGCTATGAAGTCAAAAATGCCAAGAGTGACATTGCCAAGAAATTGAATGGCAATGTGAAATGGGAACAGGCTTATGAGGAATTATCTGATACGGAGCGAATGCTTTTACAAAGTGCCATATCGCCAGATGTTCCAATGCTTGAACCGTATCACCTTATAGCCAATTTGTGGAACCAACAAGGAAAGGGTGACTTTGATATGATTTTCGATTCCACGATGACGGACATAGCCGAAAAAAACGCAGACATATTTTCCACGCAGACAACAGCAAATACCAAAATACCACTCTTTGAACCTTTGACGCAATTTGTCACCGATAGCGCACAACGAGCACCTTTTGCAAGAGCGTTGGTAGATAAGCTCGTAAACTTCTCATTTGAAGAGGCATTTGCACAAAACTACGACTTCTTCGCTAGTGTCTTTGAATACCTTATCAAAGACTACAATACAGCAGGAGGCGGTAAATATGCTGAATACTATACGCCTCATGCTATCGCCACAATTATGGCACGGTTGCTTGTAGGGGATAATGCAGACCTACATAGTATGGAATGTTATGATCCATCCGCAGGTACAGGCACTTTACTTATGGCTCTCAGTCACCAAATCGGAGAAGACCGCTGCTCAATATTCTCACAAGATATTTCCCAGCGAAGCAACAAGATGTTGAAGTTAAATCTTCTTCTTAATGGTCTGGTTTCTTCGCTTGACAATGCTATTCAAGGCGATACGCTTGTGAATCCATATCACAAAAGCGATGATGGCAAAGAGTTACGGCAATTTGATTTTGTAGTCAGCAATCCCCCTTTCAAAATGGACTTCTCCGACACCCGCGAGAAGATAGCTGCCATGCCGGCACGTTTTTGGGCTGGCGTTCCTAAAGTACCAGCCAAAAAGAAAGAATCAATGGCCATTTACACATGCTTTATACAGCATGTTATTAACTCGTTGAAGAGAACAGGTAAGGGAGCCATCGTAATTCCTACAGGATTTATTACAGCCAAGAGTGGCATAGAAAAAGTTATTCTTAAAAAGATTGTTGATGATAAGATAGTATTCGGGTGTGTCTCAATGCCGAGCAATGTGTTTGCGAATACAGGTACAAATGTTAGCGTACTTTTCTTTGACAAGTCACAGACTGCAGAGAAAGTAATTTTGATTGACGCAAGTAAACTTGGCGAAGAATACAAGGATGCTAATGGACTGAAGAAAGTGCGCTTGCGTGATGATGAAATCGAAAAAATAGTTTCCACTTTCCAAAACAAGGAAGCGGTAGAAGATTTCTCGGTAGCCGTGACCTACGATGAAATCAAGGAGAAAGGTTACAGCCTTTCAGCCGGACAGTATTTCGACATCAAAATTGACTATGTGGATATAACAGAGGAGGAATTTAACGCCCGAATGGAAGAGCATAAACGGACACTCGCTGAACAATTTGCTGAAAGCCGCCGATTGGAGGCAGAGATAATGAGACAACTTGACAGCCTGCAGTTCAATAACACAAATAACCCAGAGCAACATGATACAACAGACTAACAACATACCAGCAATCTATACAGAGGCGGCAGAAACCATTAAGACAGCCATACTGCAAGGGCAATATGAAGCCTTGAAAGGTGAAAACCGCATACAGTTGGCCGTATATTACAGCGTGGGCAAGTATGTGTCGCAAAACTCACGAAAAGGGAAATGGGGAACTGGTGCGCTCGCAAGCATAAGCAATCATCTCAGAAAGATACTTCCGGGGTTACGTGGTTTTTCGGCGGAAAGCCTTAAAAAAATGAGGCTGTTCTATGAAGCTTGGGATATGCTGGATAATAGTTTGCACAAATCCAATAATTCGGTAATTGCGATTACCGAATTAGACGAAACGCCACAATCGGTAATTACGATTACCGAAACAGGGCAAATAGACATATACCATGCAATGGCTATCCCAAATACCGCAGATTTCCCGGCTATGGAGTTCTTGGCAGTGCCGTTTACGCACCACACAAGAATTATAAGTAAGGTAAAGGGACTGCAAGAGCGATACTATTACATTCGGAGGTGTGCGCAAGAACACCTATCCGTAGAAGCCCTTGTAAAGCTCATTGACAACAACGCCTTTGCCTGTCAACAGCTTCCCAATAATTTTTCAAAAACAATGCTTGATGCAAAGGAGGCCCGCAAAGCTGTAATGATGTTTAAGGATGAGTACGCACTCGACTTTATCAATGTGGAAGAAATCGGGGAACGTGACAGCGAGGACATAGACGAACGAGTGGTAGAACAGCAGATTGTTCAAAATATCAAGCGATTCATTATGACATTTGGACGTGATTTTGCATTCATAGGCAATCAATATCATCTTGAAGTTTATGGTGTAGAACATTTCCCCGATTTGCTTTTCTTCAATCGCGAATTGAATGCGATGGTATGTGTAGAACTAAAGGCTGGCTCTTTCAAGCCTGGCTACCTTGGGCAACTTATGGCTTATCTGCGCATTTTGGATGACCATGTAAAAAAACCACATGAAAATCCGACCATAGGAATTGTGCTGTGTAAAGAGGCAGACAAGGAGTATGTAGAATATGTTATCCAAGATTACAATAAACCAATGGGTGTGGCGACCTACACAACATCAGCAGATATGCCTGAAAAGTTGCGTAAAGCTTTGCCTGATAGCGAAGAATTAAAGAAATTATTGTGAAATGTATGATACAGATTGACGAAATAAAAGAGTTACTTCGATTAAGAAGTGATGGAAATCTACGCCATAGAGAAAGTCAAACTTTAGAATTTAAGGAATCCTTTAATTTTGCTGGATTATCTGAATATTTTCGTGATTTTGCAGCATTCGCAAACAATAAGGGTGGATGGCTTATTTTTGGAGTAAAAGATAGACCCAAACGTGAACTTATTGGATTAAGTGATAAATCTGTAGAGCAATTTGACAAAATTGACCCTGAAAAAATCTCTGGCTTCTTATTGAATTTATTTTCAGGAGATATTGTGTGGGAACATGATATTGTTGAAATCAACAGTATGAATTTTGGTGTTTTCTTTATAGAAGAAGCTAAAGTAAAGCCTATTATCTGCAAAAAAGACGAAGGAGAAATCAGAAATGGTGAAATATATTTTAGATATGGAGGACGAACTCAGAAAATTCAGTATGCAGAATTGGAAAATATTATTAATCATAGGATAGAAAAACAAAACAGGCAGTGGATGGATTTGGTTTCAAAGATAGGAAAATCAGGTCCACAGAATGCCGCAATATTGGATTTAAATAATGGCTCAATAGCAAAAGATAATTCCCAAATACTTGTTGTTGATGAAAAATTATTGAAAGGCATAAATTGGATAAAAGAAGGTTCTTTTGACGAAAAAAGTGGGGAACCAACACTAAAATTGGTTGGTGAAGTTCAGCCTATTGATACCGTGGAAGTGATAAGAACAGAACGGATTAACAGATTGAGAGAGTATCCCTTGTCTGCGAAAGAATTAGCTGAAAAAATTAAGAACAAAATACATATTAACACAAACGATATATGGAGAATTATAAATCAGAACGGCATAAAAAACAATCCGGATTATTCAATCTTTAATTTAGAAATAAGAAGCAAGAAGAACAATATGATATGGATGGAGTTATTCCTAATGGTGTACCTTCCATATATAAGGAATCTACAGTTGATTTAATTATAACTATATATAAAAACGAGCGAAAATGAATTTGTGTAGATTAAGTGATATAGCCAATATAGAGATTAGCGGAGTAGATAAGAAATCCATTGATGGTGAAACCCCTGTAAGGTTATGCAATTTTGTTGACGTGTATCGAAACTGGGCAATTACACAGAATCTATTAAAAAGTTTTATGATTGCATCTGCGAAAGAAACAGAAATTGCCAAATGTTCTATTCACAAAGGGCAGGTCGCTATAACGAAAGATAGCGAAACAAGAGACGACATTGGCATTTCAGCTTATATCGCTGACGACTTTGACGATGTGCTTCTTGGCTACCACTGTGCCTTGATTACACCCAATGAAGATATTTTAGATGGGAAATATCTGAATGCTTTTATGCACACAAGTTATATCCAAAAGTATTTTGAGAACAATGCTTCTGGAAGCGGACAAAGATACACCCTTTCTAACGAAACTATATTTCAGATTCCCATTCTGCTTCCATCATTGAGAGTGCAAAAAGCTATTGGAAATTTATTATCTAACATCGACCGCAAGATAGAACTCAATCGTCAAATAAATGATAATTTAGCGATACTTGGCCGTTCATCAGCAAGGGCAGAAGTTCGTTGCGCTGTTTAATGAGTTTATCATTTTGCTTTTCTATTTCTAACTCCATGGTAATAAGTGCTTCTATTTTTTCAGAAAAATCTTTTAATGTTGCAGAATTTGGTTGCATCAATTTTATTAAGCTTAGATTTTCACGAGTTATTTGCGGTTGCCCTGAGCCTGATATTGCACCTTTAACATTTGCATAGTTTAGTGCTTGTTTAATGTATTCATTGTGTACTTGTGAATTACGAATTTTTATAACCATAGCATTGCCTGTTATCCAGGATTTCGGTAAGGTTCTATTGATAACGCCACAGCTGTTTCCACGACAAGCCATCGCAATTTCACTATTTTCATGATTGTATGACGAGTAGTAACCTATTATACCATTTGCACCATACACTTTATACTTTCCGCCATCTGATAAGTTATTCAGTCCAAGAGCTTTCGGCTGATACATCTCACAAAAATCTCCTAAAGTACAGTCTTTCCATCCTTGCGGAATCTTTCGTTTCAACTTCTCATTCCATACCATCTCACCACCACTTAACTTATAAGGTCGTCCGTTCTCATCAGGGAAGTCGAACTGCACAAACCAATAGTCGTAAAGCTGCTTCGCCATCTTCTCTAAATTATCATTTATCGCACGGTTAAGAGTGATTTTATGGTCTATATCGGTTAAGATACGGCCGATCTTTATCTGATTTTCAAGATTGGGAATCCACACGGTGCAATCCATAATCTTATCAGGTGAGGTGTGCCGTATCTTTGTTTGTTGCGCCGCAGCACTAAGTTGTTGTCTGACAAGGTTTGAAGATATAAGATAATAGCAAAAGTTTGGGTCAATACGATTTCTCTTGCAATGAACCAATGCAATGTCTTGACTTTGAATGTATTTTCCACTTTCAGGAATGCGAGCTGTAGTACCAAGCAATCCTAAAGATTGTTCTGTAAGAGGTGTAATGATGTCGCCTTTCTTCAAGATAAATTCATCTTTTACCGCTCCCGTAAAGTATAAGTCAGTCTTGGAAGTGTTTTCTTTGAAACCACCTCCATTCATATTGAAGTTACCAAGTGTCAAGCGGATAAACTCTCCTTCTTCCGCATAAAACTGGCCGGACAAACTCATGCCACGAGTTACATCAACCAAATCTCTTAACTTATACTTTGTGAGTTCCATTAGCAACAATTTTGTTGCAAAGATACTCTTTTTGCTTGAAAATATGTGATAAAGCCAAGAGAAAGGCGTGTATAATGCTATCCAATATACTTTCTGTGAGCCATCTTTACATTGTTCTGATTGACCATCGCATAGTGCAAGGTCGTGTCAATCTTGACGTGACCGAGCAATCGCTGCACCTGTTCTATAGGCATACCTTTGTCAATGGCCATTGTAGCCAATGTGCGCCGGAACTTGTGAGGATGCACTTTGGCGATATTTACTTTGCGTCCAAGTGTTCTCAAACGCACTTCCACACCACTAATCGAAAGTCGAGAATGGGGATTAGAAAGCGATACGAACAACGCAGGATTATCATCTGTGCGACTATTCAAATAGTTCTGTAGGTGTATTTTGGTTCGAGCATTGAAATATACTTCACGTTCCTTATTTCCCTTTCCAAACACCACACATTGCCGTTCATGGAAATCAATATCTTCGCGATTGAGGTTGACCAACTCGCCTACACGCATACCCGTACTGGCAAGCAAATCAATCATGGCAATGTCACGAATTTCTTGGCAACTGTCACGCAGCACTTCCATATTCTCATCAGTCAGAACTTCTTTCACTAGGCTTTCCGTGCGCACCCGATGAATACGACGCACGGGGCTTTTCACAATAAAATCTTCATCTTCAAGCCATGCGAAGAATGATGAAAAAATGCGCCGCATATTGTCAATGGTTACCCGACTGACTTTCCGTTGCTCTTGATAGTCGGATAGATAGTTGCGTATATCGTTAGTTGTAACATCGCACACTGACTTGCGAACAGCCGCAAAGAGTGTGTCAATAGTAGATTGGTAGTAGCTGATTGTCTTTTCGGAACAACCCTCTATCTTCTTTGCCGAGAGATACGCCTGCAAGAGTTCTGCATTAGCTTTTGCCTGTTGTTCTTCCATGCTGATAGGTTTTACCACTTCGTATTCAGACAGTTCCTGTATAAGAACTACCTCTAACTGTGTTATTTGTTCTCCTGATAAAAAAGGAGCAACACCGTTTATAACGGCTTGGATGATTGTTTGTTTCATGTTCTGTACTATTTGAATTTATACCCATATAATATAGTAACAGAGCAATGGAGGACATTTTGACCCTCCCATTTCATAAAGTGGACGTTAGTCCTCGTTCCAATGTTTCTCGCATTCAGTACAATAAATTGTACCCTCTTCTGCGTAAAACACTTGTCCACAGCATTCGCAGACTACTTTGACCAATTTCGGTTTCCAAGCAAATTTCTTCATATCGTTTGAATTTAAAAATTATATATGAATAGTTCCGATATACAGAAAAAGTTTATTCCCCTCTGCGCTAAATGATAATTTAGAGAAGATGGCGAAGCAGCTCTACGACTACTGGTTCGTGCAGTTCGACTTTCCAGATGAGAACGGACGACCTTATAAGTTAAGTGGTGGCAAAATGGCCTACAATAAACGATT
>NZ_JACJJG010000319.1 GCF_016899855.1 Marseilla massiliensis | reverse complement strand
GTCGACGGATTCCCCGTTGAGAGTATCAGTGACATTTCCCCGTCGGAAATCGAGAGTATCGACGTACTCAAGGACGCATCATCCACAGCCATCTACGGTTCGCGTGGTGCCAACGGCGTTATCCTCGTTACCACAAAAAGCGGCAAGGCCGGCAAGGTAAACGTAAGCTACAACGCCTACTACAGCTGGAAGAAAGTTGCA
>NZ_JACJJG010000318.1 GCF_016899855.1 Marseilla massiliensis | reverse complement strand
TTTCAGTTCGGGAGCAAAATATTTGCAGAATTCATCGAGAATACAGAAAATTTCTATTATATTTGCATCAGTCATGGAAATGAATATTTTTATGTAACTTATTGATTATCAACTATAAAGGTACTAAAAATAGGTTCATCCGCAGTTCTGTTGGATAAAGATAAGATGCTGATATTCAAGTATTTGTATTATCTTGTATACTCATAAG
>NZ_JACJJG010000317.1 GCF_016899855.1 Marseilla massiliensis | reverse complement strand
CGCAAGTGTGCAAGGAAGTATGGCCTGTGTAATCCGACGTTATTGTCGTCATGGCTGTCAAAATATGGTGAGAAAACCTTATCTTTGCCGTTGGAAGAAGAATACGACGACATGGCAAGACGCAGCAAGGAGGAATATAGGGATGAGAACGCGTCCCTGCGCAAGCGCGTGCGCGAGTTGGAGAAGGCGCTTGCGTACTCGCGTTTGG
>NZ_JACJJG010000316.1 GCF_016899855.1 Marseilla massiliensis | reverse complement strand
GGAATAGTTGACATCGCATCGGGAAATGTGCTGCTTTACTTTACATTCCCGGTCTTTGTCAGGCTGCCCCGCGGGGCAGCCTGACAAAATCGCAGCAAAGATACTATCTTCCGTTGTCATTCCCTCCATGCCCCACCGTTTTTTTTCTTTTCCACAGCCGTTTTTGTTCGCCGCTCCCGGCGTGCGCCGTCTCCGGGGTGTTGTTGCC
>NZ_JACJJG010000315.1 GCF_016899855.1 Marseilla massiliensis | reverse complement strand
GTTAATATTGTATTGTCCGTTTACGAAACAAATCTGCTCGTCTGCTTGTATCTTGTCAACTCGTCTACTAACAAAAATCCCGTCACACAATGTGCAACGGGATTCTTGAGTGGGCGTAGAGGGATTCGAACCCCCGACCCTCTGCTTGTAAGGCAGATGCTCTAAACCAGCTGAGCTATGCGCCCTTACTTGTCGTAAGCGGTTGCAAAG
>NZ_JACJJG010000314.1 GCF_016899855.1 Marseilla massiliensis | reverse complement strand
GTTTGGACGGCTCTTATTATATACGGCAACCCCATTGATTATCAGTGATTATGCGAAAGGCCGTGTTTTGCACTGCAAAACACGGCCTTTTAGCCTACTGTTGACGGCCTTTCGGCGTGAGAAAGACGGCTTATCGCATATTCACTGATAATCAAAGCGTTAGCCATATGTGCCAAGTATTTCTGTATTAAGGCAAAGAGCCGTCCAAAC
>NZ_JACJJG010000313.1 GCF_016899855.1 Marseilla massiliensis | reverse complement strand
AGGCCTGTACATACGCAACGGCAAGAAATTCATCAAAAGGTAAGAAGGTGAGAAGGTGAGGAGGTGAGAAGGCTACGCCGGAACAACCTCTCGAAGACCGTCAGGACAATACGCAAGAGCCGCCCAAACCTTCCGTTTGGACGGCTCTTTGCCTTAATACAGAAATACTTGGCACATATGGCTAACGCTTTGATTATCAGTGAATATGCGA
>NZ_JACJJG010000312.1 GCF_016899855.1 Marseilla massiliensis | reverse complement strand
AAAGCCTCTATTACAAACGTGAGTTCGGTATAAGAAAACGATTGAAAAAGTTGTGGGAATGAGATATTTTTAGGTTCTTCCGCAGTTCTGTTGGATAAAGATAAGATGCTGATATTCAAGTATTTGTATTATCTTGTATACTCATAAGTCCCTGATAATCAGTACCTGTATATTGATTAAATTGAAATTTAGGGCTATAAAACTATCCGGCTTATCC
>NZ_JACJJG010000311.1 GCF_016899855.1 Marseilla massiliensis | reverse complement strand
ACGCTACGTCGGCACAGACGATACCAAGCTGGGCAAAGGCCTGTACATACGCAACGGCAAGAAATTCATCAAAAGGTAAGAAGGTGAGAAGGTGAGGAGGTGAGAAGGCTACGCCGGAACAACCTCTCGAAGACCGTCAGGACAATACGCAAGAGCCGCCCAAACGAAAGGTTTGGACGGCTCTTTGCCTTAATACAGAAATACTTGGCACATATGGCTAACGCTT
>NZ_JACJJG010000310.1 GCF_016899855.1 Marseilla massiliensis | reverse complement strand
GAGGACTACAACCCCACCGACAACGCCGTGGCCGAGCGCGTCAACGGCATAATAAAGCAGGAGGCCGTAAACCGCCGACGCGCCTTCGCCGACATCGCCACGGCCGGCGAGGCCATCGGCAGGTACATCGACTTTTACAACACGCGCAGGCCCCACATGAGCATCGGCAACAACACCCCGGAGACGGCGCACGCCGGGAGCGGCGAACAAAAACGGCTGTGGAAAAG
>NZ_JACJJG010000030.1 GCF_016899855.1 Marseilla massiliensis | reverse complement strand
CAAGTTCGGATTTTTCATTTCAGAAGAGCGTATTTTCAGGAAAATCGCCGATGAATTGGGCATTATTCGCCGTTCAGACGACGGCCAGCCCACCGAGTACGCACGCCATCCTTTAGTGTATCTGGTCGAGGCTGCCGACGACATCTGTTACGAGATAATGGACATCGAGGACGCCCACAAGCTGAAAATCCTGTCTTACGAGGAGACCGAACGCCTTTTCCTGGATTTCTTCGATGAAAAGGGGCAAAATCGCATACGACAAAGGATTATCGACGAGGGGATTACCGACAGCAACGAGAAGGTGGTTTATATGCGCGCCTGCGTAATAGGCACGCTCGAGAAGGCGTGCGTAGAGACTTTCCTAAGATATGAAACGGACATCCTGAACGGCGAACTGAAAGGCTGTCTCATAGACAACATCGGCGACCGCAGGGCCGAGGCGTACCGTAAATGCGCCGATTTATCGAAACAACGGATATACAAGAGCAAGCCCGTACTTGACGTTGAACTGAGCGGTTTCCGCATAATGGCAACGTTGATGGAGGCTATGGTCGACGCGGCAGTCAACCCGGAGCGCTTCTATTCGCGCCAGCTTATCAGCCGTGTGAGCAGCCAGTACGACATCGACTCGCCCGACCTGGAGACCCGCCTCATGGCCGTAATCGACTATATCAGCGGCATGACCGACGTCTACGCCCTCGATATTTACCAGAAAATCAACGGAATAAGCCTGCCGATTGTGTAGACTTAAACAGCATTTCAACATCATTTATTACGCCGTTTGTATCTGCCTGACAATCAGGCGGATACAAACGGCTTCCCAAAAGGAGGCCTTTTGGTCTGTAAAAGACGGCCTTTTACCTTGCGAAAGGCCATCTTTTACGAGACGATTTGCCGTCTTTTGGAAAACAAGGAAAATCGTCCCGCACAACAAGGCATATCCATACGGCATTCAAATGGTCTGAAAACACGGACAAAAAGAAGGGCGTACACGCCGTAAACGACGCATACGCCCTTCATGCTTTTCATAGACTGCGCTTATCAGCGCTTGATTATCTTAACGGACTTCTTCGCCCCGTTCTGTGTGTAAGTCAGCACGTAAACGCCTGACGGAATGTCGGCTACGCTCCAGCTGCCTTCCACTACGTCGCTGTTGCGTACGAGTGCGCCCGACATTGAGTAAACGCCTACTGCGTAAACAGGCTGCGACGCATATACCGTATTGCCGTCGAATGTTACTGACGAACCGGTCTCAACGTTACCGATACCCGTAGAAGTGCCGACTTTCAGGGTCAGTTTGCTCCAGTTTGCATGTGCCGCGAACAGGTCGTAAACGTCCTCGCTTATTGTCAACGTTATGGCTTTAAGGTCAGTAATGCCAGAGAACATGTCAACATAGAATATCGGAGCCTCGGTGCCTGCATAGCGTGTCCAGTCGATATCTGCCAATGCCGTGCAATCGCCGAACGTCGAAGAAGCGAACGTAACCTCTGCGGGCAATACCACCTTGACAAGCGACGTGCAGTCCTCAAACGTGCTCTGCATGCTGCTCATGCCGGTAAGTCCCGTTGCGCTCGAGATATTCACCTCAGTCAGTGCTGCGCAACCGAAGAATGCGCTCTTGAGTGACGTCAGGCCGGAGCAGTTCTGCATGTCTATCGACTTAAGTTTTTCGCAGTTCATGAAGGCATTGGTCAAGTCGGTGAAATTAGCCGCCTCGCTTGCCGCCGGCATTATGACAGTTTCCAATGCCTTGCAGTTTACGAATGCACCGTTCTTTGTCAGAGAGCCTTGTACATACAGGCTTGTACCTTCTTCGATAAGAGCCTCGCTCATGTCAACCTTAATGAGCGTGCTGTTGGGCGAGCCGAAGCCCGAAGTTCCTAAGGCTATTGCCAGTTCGGCGAATTTATCCGTATTCCAAGTTCCGGTCAACTTGATTTCAACTGCGCTGTGCAGGTTCGTCTGAATGTCAGAAGCGTCAACGGTTACTACGTCCTCGTCACCGCCACCAGGTGTCGCTCCACCCGGACACGGTATTTCCGTCGGTTTCTTATAATAACTCAGTTGCAGCTGGTCGTAATCAGTTCCGTCGCCAAGCTGTCCGCCCCTGTTGCATCCCCAACCGTACAGTTTGCCGTCATCGGTAAGCACGAACGAATAATTCTGTCCCGACGCAAGCATTGTATAGGTAAGGCCTTCAGGCAGAAGTGGCTCCACAGGAGTTGAAGAAAACGGTATTTTGTCAGACGACGAGCCACCATACAGCACGCCGTTACCGTCGCCAAGTCCACCGTTTTTATTGCTGCCCAGGGCATATATTTGAGTAATCTTGCCTTCCGTTCCGACCGCCATTGTCAGGGTCTCCTCACATCCGGATAAAGATATTATGTTCTCGGGAAGGGTCGTAACCTGCGTAAACACGTTGTAATTACTTACCAGCTGGTCTGCCGTTTGGTTAAAACCGAGCAGATTGTTCGCGTTGTCGCCGGTAGCCCAGAACGTTCCGTCAGCCTTGATTGCATAAGTACGGTTGTCTATTGCCTTTACGTATACCCAGTCATTGTCCGTACCTATCTGCACAGGTTTCGTTTTGTTTTCCCAGTCGCCGGTGCCCAACTGGCCGCCGTAGTTCTGTCCCCAACCCCACAGAGTGCCGTCTTTCTTCAGCGCTATGGTATGCGAAGAACCGATTGAAACCATCTTCCAGTCTTTATCCTTGCCTATCTGCTCCGGAGTAGTACGTGAGCTTACGCCGTCAAGTCCAAGCTGATAACTTGAGTTTGAGCCCCAACCCCATATCGTTCCGTCAGTTTTCAGGCCTATGGCACTGTAACCCCAGAAATGGCCTACCGTCACATCAGCCCAGTCATTGTCCGTACCTACCTGCACAGGTACCTTATGGTCGACGCCGTCGCCCGTTCCTTGTATTCCGCTTTCCTGCGTACCAACAGCCCAAAGTGAGCCGTCGTTCTTTATGAAGAAGCCGTAAGCCTTGCCGCCAACAGCCTTTTTCCAGTCTGTATCCTCACCTACCATACTCCATTCGGCTGTACGTTCAGAGACTGACGGCACACCCATCTGTCCCTTCTCGTTCCAACCGCAACTCCATAGAGTACCGTCGTCACGTATCGCGTAACTCGTAGCGTCGCCGGCTGCTACATATTTCCACACATGATCCTGTGCGCTGGCCGTTGCTGACAGGGCCAATAGTCCCATCGACAACAATGTACGTGTAAATTTTTTCATAACAGGATTGTTTTAATTGATTATTATTGCCTTTCTAAAAGCTTAATTTCTTAATTATATAAATATACCGCCGGAACGGCGGGCACGGATTACCGGCCCACCATTACCTTGCGTACATCTGTGCCTCCGTTGCGGCATGCCACCTTAACTAAATATATACCGTGACCAGGGAGGGACACAACGGCACGACCGCCGGACATTGTCGACTCAGCCACAGCCATTCCGCAGAGGTCAAATACCTTCACGCCGGTTCCTTCAACATTCTCAACACTCAGCTCGTTTCCATTAATGCTGACGTTGGTTTCACCGTTTTCCTCAGCCACGACAGACTCTATTCCCGTCGGGTCACCGTCGCCATTGTCTATTATCGGGCATATCATGAACGAAGCGCCGGGCATTGTTCCAAAATAATTAACCGGCACAGTATACCCCATACCTCCGTAACTTACTAACGAATTGTGTGCCAACAAATTAGAAAGATGCTCTTCCGGAATGCTTTGCCCATTAACTTCTGCAAGCATACAGATGTCTGCCTTTGAAGGATCTGTACCGAAACCTTCAACCGTTACAAAGAAAAGCGGCTTGTCCCAAATCTGTAACGGCTCTTCAAAACGGAACTCCGCAACAGCCGCGTTCTTAACGGATATCTCGCCGTCACGAGCCTTACGAATCTCGCTTACCGGCAAAAATACCGCTTCGAGAGGTAATCCGTCAAGCTGAAGGTTGCCGTCTTCGCCCTCCGTAGGATACCAAACACGCAGCAAAAGTTGCTGACCCTGCTCGTATTTTGTAGGCATTGCCGCGAAATAAACGTTCACTCCGGTCATGTAGGCATTGCTATGTGATGTCATGAACAAGTTACCGAAACCGCTCAGACCTGCACTGTTAGTGCCTCCGACAAATCCTGCTCCGCCATTTAGAGGAAAACTACCAAGCCTGTACGTTCCTCCTGCGTCCAGCTCGCCCCATTTACGGCAGTTGGCGGTGGTTATTTCAGCCCTGCCACTTACGAGAATCTCTCCCTCTGCCTGGTAAGTGGCCTTGCCTCCACCGGCATCAGAGCATTCAAGTGTCGGGAAAGGATAATGTCCGAGCTGTGTATATGTAACCGAAGCGTCCTCAGTTGTAGCCGTGCCCTCGTTCGTTCCGGGCAGTGTCCAGTTGTAACCTGTCGCCGAACCCTGCGTAGTGTTAACGTAATTTACCTTCTTGCCTGTCGGCGCCCAAAGGAAATGGTCACCATTAAAGTTCTTGTTTGGCGAAAGATAGTTGCACACCGGCTCCTCCTCAGACGAATGCGTGCCGAGGCAACTCAATCCTGCAGGATAATCATACATCGGCTCTACCGACGCGCGTGTGGAATGGCCGACAACCCCGTCTACGGGTTCCGAGATGACAGGATCGCCCACTTGCGGCAACTGAAGGTTGGCAACATTACTCTTCTGAGCCTGTACTGGCGCAAAAAAGAATAGGCTTAACAATAGAAATGCGTCGTGTTTTTTCATACTAAACGGTCTATTAAGTTATACTTATGTAATTAATGCAAATCTAAAGCATTTTCTTTAATGCGTGAAGTTTTTAATAAAGAAATTTTAAATCAAACATCTTTTTTAACTAAACGGGTAGATTAAATATTTTGTTTTAAACTTTTTTATTACATGTATAGGGTTTGATTATTATGGCAATGATAATTCGTCACTGCGACAAACTGCCATTATTTCTCTGCTTTTTATATCAATAGTGTAACTAAATAGACCGTTAAGAAACATTTGTTTACAGCTTTTACGTATGTCTTATCGGTTATTTACCCGCATAATCAGACATAAAATTAATTCCGTAAGCTAACAGCCTGGCAATCAGGCCATAATTTACGGCATTGTAAAAGGTGGCTTTTTATCTTGCGAAAGACCACCTTTTGCAGGCTAAAAGACGGTCTTTCGGAAAGCAAAAGACCGTCTTTTTTAAAACCGAATGCCCGCAACCGCCAAACCGTTAATAATGATACGTTTGGCAGGTGCGGGCATTACACCTTATTATATTATACTAAATGCTCACTTGCGCGGTCAGTATCACCTCGCGTGGACGCAGCTCATAATAGTTGGTTGACGACATTACGCCACTGTAATTGGTGACTGTGTATCGGCGTTTGTTGAACAGGTTGCGCACGTCGGCCGACAGGCGTACCTTTTTCAGGCGCCATACCACGCCGGCATCGGCCAAAAGCGTGTTTATCACTCCTGCCGACTGCAGTTCGTTGCGGTAATGAACGGCGGCAATAGAGATATCCACCTTGCCTACCGTCTGCGTGTAAGCGAGGTGCTGAGTCCAGTCGAGCAAGCTGTTTTGCCCCATTTCATCGGTCTTCATCTTGTTCAATGAGAATGTGGCGCGATAGGTAAACGTGCCGAAAGACGGCGAAAAAACGATTTCCGGCGACGCCGAATATACATTTGAGGCGTAGTTAGTAACTGAGCCTTCTGACAGCTGCTGGCCTGTGGCATAGGCATAGTTAAGCTCAAGTTTGGTCTTCAGGTGAATGTCGAAAAAGCCCTTCGACACAAGCGCCTTTGCCGAAACGGCCTGCCCGTGCCAGTCATTGGCAACGGTTTCGAGCAGGTATTGCCCGTCAGTGATGGTCATGTCGGTCATCACGTTGCCGTGGTTATAGTTGTAGTTTGCGCCGAAACTCATGAAAAGTTCGGTCACTGGGCGCTTGTAGTCATAGCTAAAACCGGCGTGAAACGTGCCCTGACGTGGGACAATACCCGACCTTACCACCTGCGTGCGGTAGTCTGACATATAGCTGCCGACGGCATAATCCGAGAAACTTCCTGTCGACATGTTGTACCCCGAGCTAAGTGTCCACTCGCCGCGGCGACCGCTCTTGATGTTCGCGTACAGCAAGGGCGAGGCGTCAAGGTAGTGTTCGCCGCGCTCGGTCAGAATCTTCCAGTTTACGGGAACGGCGAGCCTCAACACCGTTTTCATGCGTTTGTACTCCCAGGTGGGCCGCCCGTACACGGTCAGTGCCGTGTGTCCGCCCTGCAGGTTGAGGTGCTCGGCCGTTACGCCGATAGTGTAACGGTGGGTAAGAAATTTGCGGTTGAGCGTCAGCAGGGCGTAATTGTCGGCATAATAAAGTATGTTGTTCAGCTTCTGCGTCTGTCCGTCAACAGTCATTTCCTGCGGCGCGTAGTGAAAGTCGAGCGTTGAGTAGACCGTCCATGAGTGTCGGTCGCGGGTCAGCAGGCGGGTAAACGTGTTCTGGGCTTGTATCTCGGGCAGCTTCACCCGCTGCCTGACGTCGTTGCCTTCGGCTCCGGTGAACGTCGAGTAGCCGTCAGTCAGCGTTCCGGTAAGACTGAAATATTCGTTGCCATACGCCCGTTGAGTGTTCGTGTTATGGTTGAAATCGACGTAAATCCTGTCCGTCTTCATCCTGGAACGGTCGGTTTCATCGGTCTGTACGGGGTCTCTTCCGTCGAAATAATACACCGACGTGTTGCCCGTCTGCTGCTCTTCGTCCGTGTGCAGATATCCTGCCGTCACCCGTTGTTCGCTTCCGCCCTTGGTTTTGCGCGTGTTTTTCGCCGTCACGTTTACCGAACGGTTGAAACGTACGCGCTCCTCGTCTATCGGAGAGGTGAGCGTCGGCGCCGAAAACCACCCCGGAACGCTCGTCCCCGCGCCGTAGGCCGACATGCCGCCCGTGGCCAGCACACGGTCGTTACGTGACAGGTCCTTGCCCGACTGGTCGTAATCGGCGGAGTACATCCACTGCCTCCGCTTGCCAATCTGCAATGCGTCGGCGCCTCCCTGCGGCCTCGTCTTCTTCAAGGGGAAGCCCACCACGACCTCAGGACGCAGCGTAAACATCCACTTGTCGCGTGCTTCGGGGCGTAGCTTGATGTTCATCGCCACGTCGTCCGTGAACACTTTGCCCTGCAAAGCCTTAACGGGCTGGTCGTGCTCAACGACCTCCGCCTTGTCAACGTCACGTGCCTTGAGCGCCTCTGTCAGCTGGTTGTAACGCCCGCCGGTAAGATCGAGGTCTTCAACTGTAAACCTCGTGATGTCCTTTCCGTTGAAAGTTATCTTGCCGTTCTTGTCTACATCAACGCCGGGGAGCTTCTTCAGTACGTCCTTCAGCGAGTTATCGCGCTGCCCGGCATAGCGTTTCAGGTCGAAAACGATGGTGTCCTGCCGTCCGAACACGGGCGTTCCCTTCACCTGAACCTCCTTCAACATGAAAGCCTTTTGCGTCAACGACACCTCAATCTTCTGTCCCTCAGTGATTGTTACGCTCTTTTTCATGTACCCGAGGCACGTCACCTGTACCCTGTCGCCCGTTTTTGCCCTGACTTCAAAGCGTCCGTCAGCACCCGAACGGGCAAAACTTACGGTCTTACCGTCACGCATCAGCGTAACAGCGGCGTTCGGAACGGGCTTCAAGGAAAGCGAATCGAACACCTCGCCGGTCACCGTTGTCTGCCCGAAAGACGGCAAAGCAAGCGCCACAAGAACAAGAATGAATAGCAGTTTTCTCATTGAATCAATATTTATCAGTCACAATTTACTCCGCCAGTTCTATCGGATTGAACGGCAGGTTCTTAGGAGTATTCAGTTCAGATGCGCTCTTTCCGTCGTCAGCGGTCATCATTCCCGGCGTGAAAAGCGCAAGATAACCTATCGGGTCGGCGTAATAACGCTCGTATTGCGTCATCAGCTGGTCGAAAGTAACAGGCTCGTAGTCAAGACCTTGATACATTATAGGCGTGCCGTCAGCCACCTGTCGCATTGCCGTAGCCTCAAAAACGTATTGCCGCCCGCCGTCATACGCGCGGAGGATAAGGCCGGGCAGGCCGCAGAGCTTCCACGGACCGGCGTCAATGGGCACATCATCGGCGTACCAGGCGAACCACCACCGGCCTTTGTACCATGCCGTGGCGAGGTGGCATTCATTGCCAAGTATCGTGGCGGTGCTGTCCGCTACGGGTGTCCATTCGGGCGATTTCATCGGCTCGGTGACGGCATAATAGTTCATCGCTATCAGGTCGTCGAGGAACGTAAAGCTGCCTTCCTTAGGATAATTGCGGTACACCTGCCACGTAACATCGGCCGTATAAGTGGCCAGTTGCTCGCCCCGAGCCTCCCTTTTAGCGTTGAGCGAGTCTTCAAGATATGCCGTATAACTGTAAAACTTGGTGCTTTTGTCACCTATTTCGAGTCGCATCGGCTCGGTTTTACGTTCCCATTCAGCCTTTGTCGTATCGTTGACGTAGGTCATGTCATACGCCACCATATACCTCACCGTGTCGCAAACCTCCTGCCGCATGGTGTTCCTGAAACCGTCGGTTCCTGCCAAGGCGCATGTTGGCAGCAGGCTGACGACGGCCATAATGCTAATCAAACATTTTTTCATATTACACCTATTATTTATTGAAGTTCTATCGGGATGAACGGTATGTTCTTTGGGGCAGGCAGCGGGTTGCCGCTGCCGTCGTCGGTTACGATGACCACATCTGGATTGTAAAGGCGGTCGTAGCCGAACGGGTCGGCATTATAGCGTTTATACTCCTTTACCAGCGTGGCGTTGCTTACTGGCTCATAGTCAAGTCCCTGGTACATCATCGGCTTTGGCTCGGTAACGTTCCGAAGGCCCGTAACCTCGAAAACGTACTGCCGTTTAGCGTCATACGCGCGGAGGATTAGGCCGGGCAGTCCGCAGAGTTTCCACGGACCGGCGTCCATCGGGATGTCGTCGGCATACCAGACGAACCACTGTCGGCCCTTGTACCACGCCGTGGCGAGGCGGCATTGATAGCCGAGTATGGTGGCAACGCTGTCCGCTACGGGCGTCCATTCGGGCGACTTCACCGGCTCGGTAACGGCGAAATAGTTTACGCCGGCCACGTCGTCAAGGAACGTGAAGCTCCCGTCCTTGGGGTAATTGCGGTACACTTGCCACGAAACGTACTCCCCGAAAAGAGACTCATTGCTACCGTTGGCGGCGTTGACGGCATTGAGCGAGTCGCTGCGGAACGCCGCATAGCTGTAGAAACGCATGGCTCTGTCGCCTATCTCGAGGCGCATCGGCTCGGTAAGCGTGTCCACTTTATCGGTCCACACACCCTTGACGAAGGTCATATCATAGGCAATCTCGTACCTCACTGTGTCGCAAACCTCCTGTTTCATGCGGAAATTGAAGCTCTCCACGCCGGCCTTTACCGCTGCGGGCAGCATTAAAACGGCTGCGAAAAGCACTGCTGACATATTTCTCATAAGCGTCATTTTTTCATTATACAATTACCGCAAAGATAGCAATATTTACTCAAAATGTCATTGGGGGGGGTAAAATTATTACGGTTTAACACTTAATTTATCTTATACCTCACGGCCTTCTTTCTCCCCGCCTACGCACAGTAAAACATCCGTTAACTGCAAGGCGTTTTGCAAGAGGCGGTCTTTTACCGTCCGAAAGACCGTCTTTTAGCGCCTAAAAGGCCACCTTTTGCAACGCGGTTTGCCGCCTTTCAGGAAACCACTGATTATCAAGCAGTTACGGAAAGGCCAAGAAGGGGACTTTTAAAGGTGAAAAAGTGAAAGGGTGAAAAGGTGAAAAAGGCATGCTGACAGCAAAGCATTTCTCCTTGTCTGCTTGTCACTCGTCGACTTGTCGACTGAACATTTCTCCTCGTCTGCCCGCCACCCGTCCGCTATCCGGCTCCTCCCCTCGGGGAGGTTGGGAGGGGGCTCCTGCCCGTCTACTTCTCAATGGGATTATAAGGCTCGTTCTTCGGGCTTGGTATATCGTTGCCGAACTCGTCCCGATAACGCACGGTAATCTTCGGGTTGTTGGTGATATAGCCCACGGGGTCGGCGTAGTAGCGGCGGTAAATGCCGTTGAGCGTCTTGCGGTTTACGGGCTCATACTTTCCACCTTTATAATATATAAGCGCCTGCGGGTCGGCATTGACAATGCCGGCGGCGGTGAAATCGTAGTGCTTTTGCGCGTCGTAGGCTCGCAGGATAAGGCCGGGCAGTCCGCCGAGCTTCCACGGTCCCGCGTCGAGAGGTATGTCCTCGGCATACCATGCGTACCAGGTGCGCCCCTTATACGTGGCCACGGCCATGCTGCATTGATAGCCGAGGATTACCGCCGAGCTGTCGGCCACGGGCTGCCAGGCTGGCGCGGCATAGTCTTCGGTGCACACGAAGCGGTCCATGCCGAACTTCTCGAGCAGCGAAGTCTTGCCCACGGCAGGGTAATTCTTGTACAACCGCCACTGAATCAGCCCATCGCCGTTATAATTATTACCGCCGTTCTTCATCACTATGGCGTTAGCCGAGTCGGCCTGGAACGACTTGTTGCTGTAGAAATACTGCACATGGTCGCCCACTTCGAGGCGCGTCATCTCGTTGATGGGCTTGTCGGCGGCATCGGTAGTGTCCTCGACGAACGCCAAGTCATAATAAACAACGTAGCGCATGGTGTCGCACGGCTCGCCCGCCTCAAGGTCTATAGGCTGAAAAACGGTGATTTGCGCCGTGGCGGCGACGGCAGCCAGGAGCGCCGCCAACGATAAAACAATTCTTGACATATCATGAAGTATTTATGGTTTTGTCGCAAAGTTACGACAATTAACCGATAAAATCAATGATTTATATTACTCTCTTATTACCCAAATGTATTACTAAAATATTATTAGAGGTATGCGCGTGCGTGTTTTTCCGTATCTTTGCATAAGATAAACTGCACTCGGGAAATTGTGAGCAAGCTCACTTTCCTCTCGTTTGCATTATCTTTGCACCATTAAAACAACGTTTTACTGATGAACAAAAGAATAAAAACGGTATGGATATTGAGCATCGCCACGATGGCGCTGATACTCTGTGTGCAGGGCTATTGGCTGATGAACCAGTACAGATACGCCATTGAGCTGAACATCGAAAAGCTCAAAACGGAATGCACAAAAGCAGTGGAACAAGAAGAACTGTACCGGTTTTACATGGCCGAAAGGGATTCGGTAGAGCAGCCCAAAACGCATATCTACATCAAAGTGAACCTTGACAACAGGAAAGGAAAAGGCAAAACGGTAAAGAAAACGGTAAATTCAGAAGTTACATACGAACTTCCTGGCATAAAGCGCAGGGTAAAACTGGGCAACATCGAACTGGCAAACGGCATAGACCTTGCCAACAGATACGTGGCATGGCACGTAAAAAAGACGGACAAGCACCACATAGACTCGCTGTTGACTACCGCCGGACAAGATACAACCGCAGCCTTCCGCTTCTACAAAACAAACCGATACATGGCTCACCCGGTGTTCACGACAAGCGGAACATTCGGCAACCGGCTCGACGTGCGCTACTCCACCAATCCGTTGGAATTTGTCGGCGTGGCGTTCAGCGTAACGGTAAAACCAGGCAACGTGCTGCGGTCGATGGCCTGGCAACTGGCTGGCAGCGTCCTGCTTGTGCTGGTATTGGCGTTCTGCATGGCGTACCAGATTAAGACAATCATCATCCAAAAGCGCATTGACCGTATCCGCCACGAATTCATGAAGAACATGATATACGAAATGAAACAGCCTCCGGCAAGTGAACCGACCGAGGGCGAGGCCATAAAACTCGGTGAAACCGACTTTTTTTATCCATTCAACGAGCTGCGGCATGGTTCTGAAAAGGTTATAATAACCAGCCGCCAGGCCGAAATACTGCGCCTGCTCGCCGCACGGAAGAACACTCTCGTGAGCCGCGAAGAACTGCTTTCCGAGGTCTGGGGCGACGACTCCTACGCCAATTCGATGGCCCTCAACGTGCAGATAACCTACCTGCGCCGCGCCCTGAAGGCTGACCCTACCGTGGCGATTGAGGCCGTAATAAAGAAAGGATACATCTTAAAGGTGAAAAAGTGAGAAGGTGAAAAGGTGAGGAAAGGCATTTAAAGGTGAGAAAGTGAGAAGGTGAAAAGGTGAGATTTATAAGTTATTGATAAACAAGACGTTACGAACGGCAATACAAAAGGCCACCTTTCGAGGCTCGAAAGGTGGCCTTTTGGCGTGTAAAAGACGGCCTTTTAGAAGGCAAAAGACCGCCTTTTGGAATTATTCATAATGTGTATCGAGATATACTACATGCGTACTGAGGTACTCCTCAAGGCCGTGCTTGCCGTCGGCTCCGCCTATTCCCGACTTCTTCACGCCGGCATGGAAGCCCTGGATGGCCTCGAAGTGCATGCGGTTGATGTATGTCTCGCCGAACTCCAGTTCACGACACATGCGGGTGGCGGTGTCGATGTCCTTGGTGAATACTGACGAGGCAAGCCCGTATTCAACGTCGTTGGCCCATTCGATTACCTGGTCTATGTTGTCAAACTCGATGATAGGAAGCACCGGTCCGAACGTTTCCTCATGCACGATGTCGAAGTCTTGCTTAACGTCATCAAGCAAAGTAGCAGCGTAAAAATAGCCCTTTTCACCGACGCGGTGGCCTCCGCAGAGCACTTTAGCGCCCTGTTTAACGGCGCGGTCAACCTTTTCCATCACGCTGTCGAGGGCACGCTTCTCAACGAGCGGCCCCATGTCGGCGTCTTTCATGACGGCAGGGTCGCCCACCTTAACGGCCTCAAACTTTTTCAAAAGTATGTCGGTAAACTCCTTCTTCACGTCCTTATGCACGTACAGACGCTCGGCATTGTTGCATATCTGGCCGCTGTTGCCGATACGGCTTTCGAGTACTGCCTGCGCAGCAAGCTCGAGGTCGGCGTCCGGGAATACTATTGCCGGAGCCTTGCCGCCCAGCTCAAGGCTCACTTTTGTTATGTTGGGAGCGGCTGCCTCCATGATTTTCGTACCCGCGCCGACGCTTCCCGTAAGGCTGACAATAGCCACCTTGGGGTTAGAAGCCATGGCGTTGCCCACGAGAGAGCCGCGGCCAGTAACGACGTTGAACACGCCGGCGGGCAGCCCCACCTCGTCAACTATCTTGCAGAACTCGCAACAGTTCTCGGGTGTTATCTGCGAAGGCTTGATCACTATGGTGCATCCCGCGATGAGGGCGGCAGCCGCCTTGCGGGCTATAAGGAAGAACGGGAAGTTCCACGGCAGTATTCCTGCCGCCACGCCGAGCGGCTTCTTGAAGAGCATCATGGTCTCGTTGCGGGCGTCGCTCTGGATAATCTCGCCCTCGATGCGGCGCGCAAACTCGGCCATATAGTCGAAGTAAGTGGCCGTAACGCCCACCTCGGTAGCGGCGAGAGCCTGCGTCTTGCCCTGCTCGCGCACCAGAATCTCCTGGAATTTGTCGAAGTTGGCACGTATTCCGTCAGCCATCTTGTGCAGGTAAACGGCTCTTTCGCATGCCGGAATCTTGGCCCACGACTTCTGCGCGGCGTAAGCCGCGTCTACGGCTTCGGCCACATCTTCCACCGTTCCGTCAGGCTGGCGGCTCACAACTTCCTCTGTCGAGGGGTTAAGTACGTCAATCCACTTGCCCGAACGGCCTTCGGTAAACTTTCCGTTGATATACATCTGTAGATTTTTCATAGGCTTTAAAAATTAAAAAAGGTTGATAGATATTGATTATAAGAAATGTAGTTGTTTTATTCTTCATGGTGTCAAGGAACAATTATCGGCGCTTCACGACAGGCATGAGCGCATTGGGCGGGCGGCAGGACAGGGCCTGCGGCCGCTCGAAACTGTGCCTCACGGCAGGGAATACACATCCGGACGGAACATGTCCGCCCGTAAACTGGGCGGATTACTCGCCGCTGCCGTTGTCTTTATAGATAACGCTGTTGGCCCCGGATGTTATGTGCAGAGCCTCCGGATGCTCCTTAATGAACGAGTCGATATGGCGTATGCGCTTCTCCTCGAGTATCTCGTCAACGGCGATAAGTATGCCGGTTTCCTCCACGTCGCCGAAACCATAGTTGATGGCGGTGCCAAACATCTTCATCGTCGGGCTGAGTCCCATGTACGCATTGACAAGCGGCGGGATGTTATAGCCCAGCCTGCGCACCTCGCGGTTCAGTATCCTGTAATCCTCCTTGAACGTGTCTTCACAGAAAAGACGCTCCAGTTCGGCCTCATCTGTTTCTATTTTAAGCGGTTCCATCGGGATTATGAGGTTGTCGGGGTCGTTGAAATGCTTTTTAAGAAAATACAGAATCATGTCACGGCCCTTACGCACGAACGAAGGATACATCGTCATCTTGCCGAACAGATACTTTATATCAGGGCGTATGACGGTGAGCGCCCCGAGGCCGTCCCACAGGTTGTCAAGGGCGAAAAGGCTCTTGGCGCCCATCTTGGAGCTTTGGTATTCGGTGGCGACAAACGAGCGTCCGAGCTCCACAGTCCAAGGCATGTAGTCCTTCATGAACTTGTCAGAGAAGTGGAACATGTGGCTTGTGGCGAGCACGGGCTGGCCGTCAGCGTCAATATCAGCGTCGCATCCCAGCATATAACGGTATCCTCCGATTATTTCCTCCTCCTCAGGATTCCATACGATGAGCTGCTTATAGCAGTTGTCGCACGTGTCGAACTCGTCTATGTCCATGCTCTTGCCGCTGCCGCCGCCGGCCTCACGGAATGCGATTTCGCGCAGGCGGCCTATTTCCTTCATCACGTTCGGCGCGTTGTGCGCCGTGATTATGTAGATCTCGTTATGGCTCTTGTTGGTCATGCGCAACTGCCTGTCCGGCGTAAGTTCGCTCTTGAGCACTTCCTTGTCTATCGGAAGGATGATGTCTTGTTCCATTTTATCAAGCTGTTGATGGTTGTTGTTGATATTGGTAATCTCGTATGGAGTCGGTAAATTACAGTTTATATACGATGTCCTGCACGTAGCCGGCCCACTGCGCTGGCGTGCGCGACTTGTCGAACGTCTGCCACGGTATAGGCTTACCGAAGGCAACGCGGAACGTCTTGTGGCGGTTCTTGTACATCTCGTCGGCAAGGTACAGCATGGCGATGTTGAATTTTATGCCCAAACGCTTGCACACGTTTGCCAGGTTGTAGAAGAAATCGGAGTTGCGACCGCCGAAATGTATTGGTATTACGTCACGGTGTGTCTCGACGCTCTTGGTTATGAAAGTCTTTTTCCACGGCAAATCATGGATTTTCCCGTCAATCCTGCGCGAGCAAATGCCGGCGGGGAACATTATAATATGATTGTCGCCGTGGAAACCGGCCTCAACCATCGCGGGGAAACTGCGGCTCTGCTGCCCGGTCTTGTTTATGGGTATGCAGAGCGGGGCAAGGCCCGGCAGGTTCATTAGCAGGTCGTTAACGAGATAGCGCAGCCTCCCGTCATAACGACGACCGATGATGGCGCCGAGGGCAACGCCGTCCTGTCCGCCGAGCGGATGGTTGCTGACAAAGGTGTACAGACGGCCGTCATCCTTCGGGGGCAGGTTTTCCTCCCCGACCACGTCAAGCGTAACGTCGAGGTAACGCAGGCACGACTCGAGCCAAGGCACGCCCGCAAGGTCGCGGTTCTGCCACAGGAAGTCGTTGACCTCGTCCTGGTGAACAATGCGCTCAAGCCATTTGACCAGCGGCGCCGGCACATACTTGGCTTTAGCTCCCATCTTGCCTTTGAGGATTTCACGTATGTCGATTGTTCTCTCAGTGATTTTTTCCATCATCTATGATACTAACATCTTATATAATAGGCAAGTCGGCACGGACAAGCTCGCTTGAAACTGCCGAGACGTAGCTTATTATGTGCAAAAATAATGCAAGTTTTTCAAAAACATACAGATTTTAAAGAAAAACATCAGAAAATACACTATTTTGTAACAAAAGCGCAACGACCGGGCACCACAATACGCATAACATAAGCCGGCAGCGACGCCCAGAAAGAGCGGAACGCAGCGTTTACAGACGGACCAGTTTCATAAATACGTGGCGCCTGATTGTCAACCGTCAGTCACGCGGCAACCGCCGGCAATGCATATTTATACATTACCGACGCATAAACATGCATTAACGAAAATCAAAAGTCTTGACAAAAGAAATTCACGAAATAGAAACCGTGGAGTCAAAAACAAGCGATGAAATGGTGGCTTTTTATCGTTTATAACGCCAAAGGCCGTCAATCGAAATGCCAAAGACGACCTTTGGCACGGCCATTGACGGCCTTTTACAATGCAAAAAGCCGTCTTTCGCAGGCATAAAAGGTCACTTTCAAGCCTTATTCTGCAATCTTTACATGACAAAATAACGATTAACAAGCGTGTAAAGTTACTTCACATTACTTCACAAACAGCACAACCAACTGATTTTCAAGATGTTATAAAAGCAGCTGAATTTCGACGTTTTCACGACCGAAAGGCAGTTTCGTGACGGCCGACGGCCTTCCTGGAGCGTCAACGTGACGGCGGAAGGCATTTCGGCACACGCCGAATTGCATAAATATTCAGCACAAACCGTCATAACAATTACACCCCGACAACAGACAAACGGCATGCTGACAATGGCCGGCAAACCGCCTTGTCAACATTTACGGAACACTAAAACAAAGACGCATCAGCGAGCTTATTTTATTCAAAGAATAAATATTTGCACTTTTGTGGTGAAAAGTGGTGCGATGTGGGGATTTTTCCTTACCTTTGCCTGCTGATAGGATTAATCGGGAATGGTACGTTTTTTAGGAAGCATTGAAGCAAAAACAGACGCAAAGGGAAGGGCTTTCCTGCCGGCGTCGTTCCGCAAGGAGCTGCAAAGCGCCGGCGAGACAAGCCTCGTCATGCGCAAGGACGTGTTCCAGCCATGCCTCGTGCTGTATCCCGAAAGCGTATGGAACATGCAGATTGACCTGCTAAGGACCCGCCTGAACAGGTGGGACAGCCGCCACCAAAGCATTTTCCGCCAGTTCGTTGCCGACGCCGAGGCCATAACGCTCGACGCCAACGGCCGTTTCCTCATTTCCAAAAGATACATGAAGATGGCCGGAATAAGCCAGGCGATAAAGTTCATCGGCATGGACGACTCCATCGAGATATGGAGCGGAGAGAACGCAGGAAAACCGTTCATGGAGCCTGACGAGTTCGGCAAGGCCATCGAGGCTATCATGAGCGAAGGCCCTGCAGACACGCCTCAGGCCGGCACTCAATGTTAAACGACTGACCGACGACACGATATGACAACCACTGCAGATACATACCATGTGCCCGTATTGCTCAAGGAAAGCGTTGACGGGCTCGCCATACGTCCCGACGGGACTTACGTAGACGTAACCTTCGGAGGAGGAGGACACAGCCGCGAGATACTCTCCAGGCTGGGCGGCAACGGCCGCCTGTTCGGCTTCGACCAGGACGCCGACGCCGAACGCAACATCATAGGCGACGGACGGTTCACGTTCATACGAAGCAACTTCAAGTTCATAAAGAACTGGATGAGATACTACGGCGTGGAGCATATCGACGGACTGATAGCCGACCTCGGCGTGTCGAGCCACCACTTCGACGATGCGGAGCGCGGTTTCTCCTTCCGTTTCGACGTCCCTCTCGACATGCGCATGAACCGGCGCGACGGCATTACGGCAGCCGAGCTGCTCAACACAATGCCAGAAGAGCCGATGGCCAACATGTTCTACATGTACGGGGAGCTGAGAAACGCCCGCCGGATAGCCGCCGCAATAGTCAAGGCACGGGCCGTAAAGCCCATCGAAACCACCCAAGACCTAATCAACTCCACGGCCAACCTGTTCAGGCGCGAACGCGAAAAGAAGGACATCACACGTATGTTCCAGGCATTGAGGATAAATGTCAACAACGAGCTGGGCGCCCTTGGCGCAATGCTCAACGCCTCGGCCGAGCTGCTGAAGCCCGGAGGGCGTCTCTCGGTGATAACCTACCACAGCCTGGAAGACCGTATCGTAAAGAATTTCATACGCACCGGCAATATCACGGGAGAGACGGAAAAAGACTTCTTCGGGCGGGTAAGTACACCGTTCACGGCAGTCAACAACAAGGTGGTGACGCCAAGCGACGCCGAAATAGAGAGCAACCCACGCAGCAGGAGCGCAAAGCTCAGGATAGCGGAAAAGAAGAATGTAGAAGAATGAGCGACGAAAACATAATAAAAGAGGAGAAACAGCAGCCCCTGGAAGACGACAGGCACAAGGAGCCTGCGCCATCGCAGCTAAAAGAAGCGATAAGGGAACAGGCCACCGAGGAGGACGCGCTACCATCGGCGGGCGACACCCTGCGCAAAATCCTGGGCGGAGACTTCCTTACGACAGAAGTAATCAGGAGGCAAATCGGCGTGATAATAATCATCGCGGTGTTCACGATGGTGTATATATCAAACAGATACAACTGCCAGCAGGACCTCATAGAGATAGACCATTTGAAGACGGAGCTGAAGGACGCGAAGTACAAGGCACTGGCAAGTTCGAGCGAACTTACCGAAATGTGCCGCGAAAGCAATGTGCTGGACATGTTGAAAAACAACAAGGACAGCGTCCTGAAAATCCCCACCCAGCCACCTTACATAATAACAGTGCCTGAAAATGAGTAGCTTGTTTGACAGAAAGAAAATAATAAAGAGATATAAAGTTGTAGCCTACGCAATGCTTGCCGTCGGCCTGGTGGTAATCATCAAGGTGGCGTACATAGCAACGGTAAAGCGCGACTATTGGATGGACGTGGCCTCGAGACTCGTGCGCGACAGCGTTGACGTAAAGCCCATAAGAGGCAACATCCTTAGTTGTGACGGACGGCTGATGGCCAGTTCGCTGCCCGAATTCCGCATGTTCATGGACTTCAAGGCCGGAGGCGACGACAACGAGACACGCGACTCGCTCTGGGAAGCCAAGGTTGACAGTATATGTATGGGCCTGCACGACATATTCCCGACAAAAACGGCAGCCGAATTCAAGCGCCACCTCGAGGAAGGACGCGCCAAGGGCAGCCGCCACTGGCCCGTATGGCGTGGACGAGTGAGCTACAACACCTTCTCGGAAGTAAAGCAGCTGCCCGTCTTCAACCTGTCAGCCAACAAGGGTGGGTTCCACTATGAAAAGTTCAACGCACGCCAACGGCCGTTCGGTTCACTTGCAAAGCGCACAATCGGCGACCTGTTCGGCGCAAAGGACACCGCTCAGTTCGGTCTTGAATTGTCGTATGACTCCATACTGAGAGGCAAGATGGGCAAGATAAGCCGCCAGAAAGTAAGAAGCAAGTTCCTCGACATAACCATACAAGATCCGGTCAACGGCGCCGACATTGTTACCACAATTGACGTCAACATACAAGACCTGGCCGAGCGTGCGCTCATCGACGAGCTGAAATTAGTCAACGGCAACGTGGGCGTTGCGGTAGTAATGGAGGTGAAAACCGGCGACATCAAGGCCATAGTAAACATGACAAAATGCGCCGACGGAGAGTATTACGAGATAAAGAACAGCGCCGTGTCCGACCTGCTTGAGCCTGGTTCTGTGTTCAAGACGGCGTCACTTATGGTGGCGCTTGACGACGGAGTGGTGGACACGACATATACCGTAGACACCGGAAGCGGTATCTGGGACATGTACGGAGCCAAGATGCGCGACCACAACTGGCACCGTGGCGGATACCAGGTGCTCACGCTCCCGCAGACGCTTGAGTACAGTTCAAACATCGGAGTGAGCCGTATCATAGACAAGTATTACGGCAAGAACCCCGAGAAATTCGTGCAAGGCCTTAACCGTATCGGTATCCGCGAAGACCTGAAACTGCCCATCGTGGGCTACGCTCCGCCACGTATCCGCATGCCGAAGAAGAACAGCCGCGGGCAATACGTAAACTGGAGCAAGACCGCCCTGCCGTGGATGAGCATAGGATACGAGACCCAGGTGCCGCCGATTTCAACCCTTACGTTCTACAATGCCATAGCAAACAACGGAACGATGATGCGTCCCCGCTTCGTAAAGGCTGTGGAGAAAGACGGCCAGGTGATACAGGAATTTCCGCCGCAGGTCATCAAGCAGCGTATATGTAAGGAAAAGACGCTGCGCGAGATACAGACAATCCTTGAGCATGTAGTAAGCCAGGGCCTCGGCAAAAAGGCCGGTTCGCCGTCGTTCAAGGTAGCCGGCAAGACCGGAACGGCGCAAATATCCAAGGGATTAAGCGGCTATAAGTCGGGCACGATGAACTATCTGCTCAGCTTTGTGGGCTTCTTCCCTGCCGACGCTCCACGCTACAGCTGCATCGTGTGCATACAGAAGCCGGGACTGCCGGCGTCGAGCGGTTTCAGCGCGCTGGTGTTCCACAACATAGCAGAGGGCATAATGGCACAAAGCCTGAAGCTCGACGTTGCCGACGCACGCGACTCTTTGTCGATATTCATTCCCGAAGTGAAGAGCGGCGACCTCGTTGCGGCCGACTACGTGCTGAAGTATCTCGGCATTGACGCGTACAAGAACTGGAGCCTTAGCCCTACCGACGGGCACCCGATATGGGGAAAGGCTGAATGGAGTCCTAAGAAAATGACGCTTGAACATAAGCCTGCATGCGCCGACAACGAGGTGCCTGACGTGACGGGAATGGGCGCGCGCGACGCCGTCTACGCGCTGGAGCGCCGTGGAGTGAAAGTCAAGATATACGGCCGGGGAAAGGTAACGCACCAGAGCCTGCCGCCCGGACACAGGATAAGGAAGGGCGACAGATGCACGCTAAAGCTGGAGATATAGGAAGAGCAGCCACGACAAGCAAGGCTCCTGACAAGGAATAAATATAAAAAGACATAAGTATGGAACTTAAAGAGATTATCAAGAATATCCGGCCCGTCAACATTACGGGCAGCACGGATGTGGAAATAACCGGCGTGGATATCGACTCACGCCGCGTAGGCGCCGGCCATCTGTTCGTAGCAATGAAGGGAACCCAGACCGACGGGCACGCATACATAGGCAAGGCCATTGACCAAGGAGCGGCTGCCATACTGTGTGAGGACATGCCCGAGGAGACTAAAGACGGGGTAACCTACGTACAGGTAAAGTCGACGGAAGACGCTGTGGGCGAAGCGGCGACGACATTCTACGGCGACCCGTCGCGCAAACTACGCCTCGTGGGCGTTACGGGCACCAACGGAAAGACCACCATCGCCACCTTATTATATAATATGTTCCGCAAGCTGGGGTATAAGTGCGGACTGCTGTCGACCGTCTGCAACTACATAGAGGACGAGCAGATACCTGCCGACCACACAACTCCCGACCCCATAGAGCTTAACCGCCTGCTGGCAAGAATGGTCGAGGCCGGCTGCCAATACGCCTTCATGGAGTGCAGCTCGCACGCCATTGCCCAGAAGAGAATTGGCGGGCTCAAGTTTGCCGGAGGCATATTCACCAACCTGACACGCGACCATCTTGACTACCACAAGACGTTCGAGAACTACCGCGACGCTAAAAAAGCCTTCTTCGACGGCCTGCCCAAAAGCGCCTTTGCCATAACAAACGCCGACGACAAGAACGGCATGGTGATGGTGCAGAACACCAAGGCGACGGTCAAGACATACTCTACGCAACGCATGGCCGACTTCCGCGCCAAAATACTCGAGTGCCACTTCGGCGGCATGTATCTCGAGATTGACGGCCGCGAGGTGGGCGTACAGTTCATCGGGAAGTTCAACGTAAGCAACCTGCTGGCAGTATACGGCACTGCCGTCATGCTGGGAGAGAAGCCTGAGGACGTGCTCGTGGTCATGAGCACGCTGAAAAGCGTCAGCGGAAGGCTGGACCCCGTTCACTCGCCCGAGGGCTATGTGGCCATCGTGGACTACGCCCACACGCCCGACGCGCTCGAGAACGTGCTCAAGGCAATACACGAAGTGCTCAACGGCAAGGGGCACGTGATAACAGTATGCGGCGCCGGCGGCAACCGCGACAAGGGCAAGAGGCCGCTCATGGCGCAGGAGGCCGTAAGGCAGAGCGACAAGGTTATCATAACAAGTGACAATCCCCGATTCGAAGACCCGCAGGACATCATCAACGACATGCTGGCAGGACTGAACGCGCAACAGATGAAGAAGGTGATAAGCATTGCCGACCGCCGCGAGGCAATACGCACCGCATGCATGATGGCAACGAAAGGGGACGTAATACTCGTGGCTGGCAAGGGACACGAGAACTACCAGGAAATAAAGGGCGTAAAACACCACTTCGACGACAAGGAGGTGCTGCAAGAAATATTCAAGAATTGAAAAATGAAGAGTGGAAAGTAAAGAGAAAAGAGTGAAGAATCAAACAGTTTCGATGGCGGCGTATCAGACTTATCAGCCCAATCACGCCTATCCGTCAAACCCCTATTAAACAAGCGGTTTGCAAAAAGCCGCAAATGAGGTTGCAAAAGACCGTCTCTTACAAGGCAAAAGGCCACCTTTTACAAGGCGAAAGGCCATGAATTATAAAACGAAGAATTAACAGGTAAAAATCAAGAGTCCGGCAAGCGGCAAGGCATTAGCCTTTAACTCCTCAGTGAGCGCGGCGAGCTATAACTCCAATAAATCCTTTAACTCCTGACAATAAAATGCTATACTATCTATTCCGATTCCTCGAACAGTTCGGCATACCGGGCTCCCACATGTGGGGATACATATCGTTCCGCTCGTTGCTGGCGCTGATACTGTCGCTGATCATATCGGCATGGTTCGGCGAGAAGTTCATCAAGTACCTCAAGGGCAAACAAATCACCGAGACACAGCGCGACGCCAAGATCGACCCCTTCGGCGTAAACAAGATAGGAGTGCCGTCGATGGGCGGCGTGATAATCATCGTGGCCATCCTCGTGCCAGTGCTCCTGCTGGGCCGTATGCGCAACATCTACCTCATACTGATGATAGTCACGACGCTGTGGCTTGGCTTCTTAGGCGGCATGGACGATTACATCAAGATATTCCGCCACAACAAGGAGGGCCTGCCGGGACGGTTCAAAATCATAGGACAGGTAGGTATCGGACTGATTGTAGGCCTTATCCTATGGTACAGCCCCGACGCGAAAATCAACGAAAACCTGGCCATAGAGAGGCAGAACGGACAGGAAATGGTGGTGAAACACAGGCCCGAGGCGCAAAAATCGCTCAAGACCACCATCCCCTTCGTCAAGGGGCACAACCTTGACTACGCCAATATCATGAGCTTCTGCGGCAAGTACAAGCACGTCGCCGGCTGGATATTGTTCGTCGTCATGACCATTTTCGTCGTCACGGCAGTATCCAACGGAGCCAACCTCAACGACGGAATGGACGGCATGTGCGCGGGCAACTCGGCCATAATAGGCGTCGCCTTAGGAATCTTCGCCTACGTAAGCAGCCACATTGAATACGCCGCCTACCTCAACATCATGTACATACCGGGCTCTCAGGAGCTTGTGGTGTTCATGTGCGCGTTCGTAGGCGCGCTCATCGGTTTCCTGTGGTACAACGCCTATCCGGCGCAAGTATTCATGGGCGACACCGGCTCGTTGACCATCGGCGGAATAATAGCCGTATGCGCAATCATCATCCACAAGGAGCTTATGCTGCCCATCCTGTGCGGCATATTCTTCGTAGAGAGCCTGAGTGTGATAATGCAAGTGTGGTACGCCAAGCTCGGCACGCGCCGCGGAGTGAAGCAGCGCATGTTCAAGCGGGCCCCCCTGCACGACACGTTCCGCACCCAACAGGAGCAGCTTGACCCCGAAATCAAGTACCTGTTCAAGAAACCCAAGGGCGCCGTTCACGAGTCGAAAATCACCATCCGCTTCTGGATTGTGACGATAATCCTCGCCGCCCTGACAATAATAACGCTGAAAGTAAGATGAGAAAAAGCAGACAAGCAAACGAGTAAACAAGCAGACAAGGAGATTACTCCATGTCAACGGACAAGGCAAATCTCCTCGTTTACTTGTCAACTCGTCTGCTTGTCAACTAAAATAACAAATAACATGAAACGAATAGTAATACTCGGAGCAGGCGAAAGCGGCGCCGGAGCCGCCGTATTAGCCAAGAAGGAAGGTTTTGACGTGTTCGTATCCGACATGTCGGCCATCAAGGATAAGTACAAGAAACTGCTCGACGACCACGGCATTCAGTGGGAGGAAGGCCGGCATACGGAGGAGAAAATCGTCAACGCCGACGAGATAATAAAAAGCCCCGGCATACCCAACGACGCGCCGATGGTAAGGAAATGCGCCGACAAGGGCATACACATAATCAGCGAAATAGAGTTCGCCGGCCGCTACACGCGCTCGAAGATGATTTGCATCACGGGCAGCAACGGCAAGACTACTACCACTTCGCTCATCTACCACATATTCAAGAGCGCCGGTTATGACGTCGGACTGGCAGGCAACATCGGCAACAGCCTTGCCCTGCAGGTAGCCGAGGACCCGCACGAGTACTATGTTATCGAGCTGAGTTCGTTCCAGCTGGACAACATGTACGACTTCCGCGCCAACATAGCCATCCTGCTCAACATCACGCCCGACCATCTCGACCGCTATGACAACTGCATGCAGAACTACGTGGACGCCAAGATGCGCATTCTGCAGAACCAGACCAGGGATGACTCTTTCATATATTGGAACGACGACCCGATTATCAGGCGAGAGCTTAACAAATACGACATAAAGGCCATACAGTACCCGTTCTCCGAGCTGAAGGAGGTAGGCTCGATTGGATACATCGAGGAGGGGCAGTACAAAATAGAGAAACCCACGCCCTTCAACATGGAGCAAGAGGAACTGAGCCTTACCGGCAAGCACAACATCTACAACTCACTGGCCGCCGGAATAGCCTCTAACGTGGCCGGAATAAAGAAGGAGTTTATACGCAAAAGCCTGAGCGACTTCCCCGGCGTTGAGCACCGCTTGGAGAAGGTTACGAAAGTAGCGGGCGTGCAATACGTCAACGACTCGAAGGCGACTAACGTCGATGCGTGCTGGTACGCGCTGGAAAGCATGAAGACACCTGTCATCCTCATTCTTGGCGGAAAGGACAAAGGCAACGACTATAACGCCATAAAGGACCTGGTGAAAGAGAAGTGCGCGGGCCTTGTCTACTTAGGAGCGGACAACACGAAGCTGCACAACTTCTTCGACGGAATGGGCATTCCGGTGCGCGACACGCACTCGATGAAAGACTGCGTGGCTGCCTGCTACGAGATGGCGCGCCCCGGAGACACCGTCCTGCTGAGCCCTTGCTGCGCCAGCTTCGACCTGTTCAAGAACATGGAAGACCGCGGCGAGCAGTTCAAGACGCTCGTAAGGAAACTGTAAAAAATTAAGAGTTAAGAACTGAAAGTCAGCGTAAGCTAATTAAGAGTTAAGAAAATACCCGTGCTTTGAGCGTACAAGGGCGGTTTTATAATTCTTGATTGGCGATACGTAAACATTAAGTAAGAAACCGGCGGCGGCATATTTTCTTAACTCTTAATTCTTAACTCTTAACTCAATCTTCTATTCCTAATCATTAACTCTTATCAGAATAAATGTCCAAGGACAACGTAACAGAAAGCAAATTCAAGGGCGACGCCGTCATCTGGTCGGTGTTTTTCTTCCTGTGCCTTATCAGCATAATCGAGGTTTTCAGCGCTTCGAGCAACCTGTCGTTCAAGACCGGCAACTATCTCGGCCCCGTACTGAAGCACTGCGCGCTGCTGGCCGTGGGCGTGGTGGTGATGGTCTGCACGATGAACATCAAGTGCCGGTACTTCAAGATAGTAACGCCGTTTGCCCTGCTGCTGTCGTTCATCCTGCTCATCGTTGTGTTCTTCGTGGGCGAAAGCACAAACGGCTCGCAGCGATGGATAGAGATTCTCGGCATACAATTCCAGCCGTCGGAGATTGCCAAGGGAACACTTATACTCGCGACGGCGCAAATCCTGAGCGCCATGCAGACCCCCGCAGGCACCGACAAGCGGGCGATAAAGTACATACTCATTGTCTGCGCGTTCATCATACCGCTAATCATGGTCGAGAACCTGTCGACGGCCGTGCTGCTGTGTACGGTGATTTTCCTGATGATGTTCATCGGGAAAGTGCCCGGACAACAGCTCGGCAAGCTGCTGGGCACGGTCATGCTGCTGCTCGCCCTTGTGGTTTCGATGGTAATGCTCTTCGGCCACGACAACACGAAAGATGTCGCCTCGGCGCCAGACAAGGCAATGGTGGAGCAGGCGACGCAGAAGGACGAAACCGTGGTTGAAAAGGTTTTCCACCGCTTCGACACGTGGAAGGCCCGCATAGACAACTTCCTCAGCCATGAATACGTGGCGCCTGAGGATGTCGACATCAACGGCAAGGACGCACAGACTTCACACGCGAACATAGCCATCGCCTCGTCGAACGTCATAGGCAAGGGGCCCGGCAACTCGGTAGAGCGCGACTTCCTGTCGCAGGCTTTCTCCGACTTCATCTACGCCATCATCATTGAAGAGCTCGGGATACTGGGCGCGGTATTCGTCTGCATGCTGTATATCGTGCTGCTGTTCCGCACGGCAAGCATTGCCAACCGCTGCGCCAACACCTTCCCCGCGCTGCTGATAATGGGCTTTGCCCTGCTGCTCGTGGTGCAGGCCCTGTTCAACATGGCCGTAGCCGTAGGCCTCGTGCCCGTAACGGGACAGCCGCTGCCGCTGATAAGCAAGGGCGGTACGTCGACGATTATCAACTGCGCGTACATCGGGGTGATACTGAGCGTAAGCTATTCCGCCAAGAAGCGTGACGAAGGCAAGACCGCCACGCAGGCTGTCGAAATAGAATGAAAAAGCAAAAGGTGGCCTTTTGCGTTCCAAAAGGCCGTCAACCGCAATGCAAAAGGCCGTCTTTTACAAGTCAAAAGACGGCCTTTTATAATGCGTTAATAATCAAAGAGATACGGGGAAGGTGAGAAAGTAAGAGGGTAAGAAGGTGAGAAAGGCATTTTGAAAGGTAAAAAAAGCGCACCAACCAGGCAAATCTCCTTGTCTGCTTGTCACTCGTCTGCTTGTCCGCTAACAAAGAATCGCCGAGTTATTACATTTTGCATAAAAAACGGCAAAATATTTGTGAGGGTGCGATTTTATTGCTAAATTTGCACCGTTCAGTGGAATGAGGGGCTCGCGAAGCTCCTCATTTTATTTTAAATACCCGTTTATGATAGACAAAAACGTAGTAAGGAATTTAGTTGAAGAATGGCTGAAGGACAAGGAATATTTCCTTGTAGACGTTGAAATCAGTCAGGATGACAAGATTGTAGTCGAGATTGACCATGCCGACGGCGTATGGATTGAGGACTGCGTACAGCTAAGCAAGTACATCGAGGACCATCTGAGCCGTGACGAGGAGGACTACGAGCTTGAGGTAGGAAGCGCCGGACTGGGCCAACCGTTCAAGGTTCCGCAGCAGTATGTCAACTTTGTGGGCAAGGAAGTTGAGGTGCTCGACGCCGAGGGAAAGAAGCACAAGGGTGTGCTCAAGGCCGTTGACGGCCGCAACTTCACCGTCACCGTACGCGAGAAAGTAAAGAAGGACGGCGCCAAGCGCCCCACGATGGAGGACGTTGACAAGACATTCTCGATGGACGAAGTGAAGTACACAAAGTATCTTATCAGCTTTAAGTAAGGAGGAATCAACCTACCCCAACCCTCCCGAAAGAAGGGAGCTTGATATGCCTTGACAATAGAAAGGCAAGAGGAGAATGGATAAAAAAGATGAAGAAGCGAAAGAAAGAAAAGTAAATGTCCATCAAGACTATTGTCTTAACTCCTTAACTTCATTACTCCTTAACTCCTTGAATGCCGCTCCCGACGGACATGTCATTTGACTTTAACTACTTAGCGACCGTAGGGAGCGCTAACTACTCAAACTCCTTTAACTACTATAAAAAGAATAAATAAACAACAAACATATATGGCAACGAGAAAGAAAGATGAAGAAACCGTAAGCATGGTCGACACCTTCAAGGAGTTCAAGGACACCAAGAACATCGACCGCACAACGCTCATGAGCGTGCTTGAGGAGAGTTTCCGCAACGTCATAGCCAAGATATTCGGCAGTGACGAGAACTTTGACGTCATCGTCAACCCCGACAAGGGCGACTTCGAAATCTACCGCAACCGCATAGTCGTAGCCGACGGCGAGGTAAAAGACGAGAACAAGGAAATAGCCCTGACAGACGCCCTGAAGATAGAACCCGACTATGAGGTCGGCGAAGAGGTGAGCGAGAAGGTTGACTTCAGCAAGTTCGGACGCAGGGCCATCCTCAACCTGCGCCAGACTTTGGCCTCGAAAATACTCGAGCTTGAGCACGACAGCCTGTACAACAAGTACAAGGACCGCGTAGGACAGGTTATCAGCGCCGAGGTTTACCAGGTTTGGAAGCGCGAGGTGCTGCTCGTAGACGACGAGAACAACGAGCTGATACTGCCCAAGTCAGAGCAGATTCCGCACGACGTCTACCGCAAGGGAGAGACCGTACGCGCCGTGATAAAAGACGTTACCAACGATAACAACAACCCGAAAATAATCCTCTCGCGCACGAGCAACATGTTCCTCGAGCGCCTGCTCGAAGCCGAAGTGCCAGAAATTGCCGACGGACTAATCACCATCCGCCGCATTGCACGCATGCCGGGCGAGCGCGCCAAGATAGCGGTAGAGAGCTATGACGACCGCATCGACCCCGTAGGAGCCTGCGTGGGAGTGAAGGGAAGCCGTGTGCACGGTATCGTACGCGAGCTTTGCAACGAGAATATCGACGTGGTAAACTACACCGCCAACATCAAGCTGTTCATCCAGAGAGCACTCAGCCCGGCGAAAATCTCGAGCATCAACGTAGACGAAGAGAACAAGAAGGCCGAAGTTTACCTGCGCCCCGAGGAAGTGTCGCTTGCCATCGGACGCGGCGGACTTAACATCAAGCTGGCCAGCATGCTGACCGAATACACCATAGACGTATTCCGCGAACTCGACGAAAGCGAAGTTGACGAGGACATATACCTCGACGAATTCTCCGACGAAATCGACCAATGGATCATCGATGCAATCAAGAGCATCGGCCTTGACACCGCAAAAGCCGTACTCAACGCACCACGCGAAATGCTCGTTGAGAAGGCCGACCTCGAAGAAGAGACGGTGGACAACGTGCTGAAAGTGCTGAGGGCAGAATTTGAGTAATTCATAATTCATAATTCGTAATTCATAATTGGCTGCGCATTCAAATGCTCGAAAGTCAATTATGGATTATGAAAAAACACTCGGTTAAGCCAATTTGGAATTATGAATTATGAATTATGAATTATGAATTAAAAAGAGTATGAGTATCAGATTAAATAAAGCAATACGTGAATTGAACATAGGACTTCAGACGGCAGTTGAATTCCTTAAGAAAAGAAGTGACTTGGGCGAAGTAAGGGACGACCTAAGCTTCAAGCTCAGCGACAGCCAGTACAACGCCCTCGTGGAAGAGTTCAAGTCAGACAAGGAAGTAAGAAACCAGGCAGAGAAACTCCTCCAGAAACACCCAAAAGAGAAAAAGAAGACACAAGAACGCAAGGAGCAGAAGGCTGAAAACACCCAAAGGAACACCCAACCGCAGAAATATACCGTGCTGGGGAAAATCGACCTCGACAGCCTTGACAAGAAAACGGGACACGCCGCACAACCCCGCCAGCAGCAAACGGCCGGCGAGGAAAAGGCTTCTGCCGTAAGCCAGGCGCCAAAGACACAAGCCCCGAAGGAAAAAGAAGAGACAAAACAGGCCGACACAAAGGTGGAAAAGCCCGCTGAGCAGCCGCAAAAGCCGCTTGAGGAAAAGGCTGAAAACACTGTGGACAAAAAGCCGCAGGACGAGCCGAAAGCCACAACGCACGCCGAGGAAAGCAAACCCCAAAAGGCCGAAACGGCAAAAGAAGATATGCAGACGGCCAACGAAACGACCGAGGAAAGCAAGATTTTCACTCTGAAGAGCGAAAAGAAGCTGGCCCCGAAGGTAAACGTATTGGGTAAAATCGACCTCGACTCGCTTAACCAAAGCACACGTCCCAAGAAGAAATCAAAGGAGGAACGCAGGAAAGAACGCGAGGAAAAGGCCGCACAGGCACACTCGGAGGGCAAGAAGAAGCGCTCACGCATAACCAAGGAACGCGTCAACATAGACCAGGCAGTGAAGCAAAACGGCAACGGCGCGGCGCAGAACGCACAGGCAGGAAGCAAGAAGAAGAACCGCAAGCGCGGACACAAGCCGCTCGAGGTGAACGAGGAAGACGTTGCACGCCAGGTAAAGGAGACACTCGCAAGGCTCACCAACAAGGGACAGAACAAGAAGGGCGCCAAGTACCGCAGGGAGAAACGCGAGGCCGTACAGGAGCACCTGAAGGAGCAGCGAGCTGAAGCCAAGGCTGAGAGCAAGATACTGAAGCTGACTGAATTCGTAACCGTCAGCGAGCTTGCCAGCATGATGAACGTATCGGTGAACCAGGTAATAGGCACATGCATGAGCGTTGGTATAATGGTGTCAATCAATCAGCGCCTCGACGCAGAGACCATAAACCTCGTTGCCGAGGAGTTCGGCTTCACCACGGAATACGTCAGCGCAGAAGTGTCTGAAGCCATAACCGAGGAGGCCGACGACGAAAACGACCTCGTGCCACGCGCGCCTATCGTTACCGTAATGGGCCACGTAGACCACGGTAAGACGTCACTGCTCGACTACATCCGCAAGTCTAACGTCATAGCGGGCGAGGCCGGAGGCATAACGCAGCACATCGGAGCGTACAACGTGACGCTGTCCGACGGCCGCCACATAACCTTCCTCGACACGCCAGGACACGAAGCCTTCACCGCGATGCGTGCCCGCGGAGCACAGGTAACCGACATAGCAATCATCATCATCGCGGCAGACGACAGCGTAATGCCCACCACACGCGAGGCCATTGCACACGCACAGGCTGCCAACGTGCCGATGGTGTTCGCCATAAACAAGATAGACAAGCCGGGCGCCAACCCCGACAAGATACGCGAAGACCTGGCAAACATGAACCTCCTCGTAGAGGAATGGGGCGGTAAATACCAGTGCCAGGAAATCAGCGCCAAGAAAGGCATGGGCGTAGACGAGCTGCTCGAAAAGGTATTGCTCGAGGCCGAAATGCTCGACCTCAAGGCAAACCCCAACCGTAAGGCTACCGGCAGTATCATAGAGTCTTCGCTCGACAAGGGCCGCGGTTACGTGTCAACAGTGCTCGTAAGCAACGGTACGCTGCGCGTAGGCGACGTCGTAATAGCCGGAACCAACTACGGACGCATCAAGGCAATGTTCAACGAGCGCAACCAACGCATCGAAAAGGCAGAGCCGGCAGAGCCGGCAATCATACTGGGACTCAACGGAGCGCCAACGGCCGGCGACACATTCCACGTGCTCGAGACGGAACAGGAAGCCCGCGAGATAGCCAACAAGCGACTGCAACTGCAACGCGAGCAAGGCTTGCGCACACAGAAGCGACTGACCCTGAGCGACATCAGCCACCGAATAGCCCTCGGCTCATTCAAGGAACTCAACATCATCGTCAAGGGTGACACAGACGGTAGTATCGAGGCACTTAGCGACTCGTTCATCAAGCTGTCTACCGAGAAAATAAAGGTGAACGTCATCCACAAGGCCGTAGGCCAGATATCCGAAAGCGACGTAACCCTGGCAGACGCGTCCGACGCCATCATCGTAGGCTTCCAGGTACGCCCGTCGGCAGCGGCACGCAAACTGGCAGAGCAGGAAGGCGTGGAAATCAACACCTACTCGGTAATCTACGACGCCATCGAAGACGTCAAGTCAGCAATGGAAGGAATGCTCGAAAAGGTTAAGAAAGAAGTCGTTACGGGCCAGGTTGAAGTGCGCGAAGTCTACCACATATCGAAAGTGGGCACCGTGGCCGGCGCATACGTCAGCGAAGGCAAGGTACACCGCAACGACAAGGCACGCGTAGTACGCGACGGTATCGTAGTACATACCGGCGACATCAACGCCCTAAAGCGCTTCAAGGACGACGTCAAGGAAGTAGGCGTAAACTTCGAGTGCGGTATAAGCCTCGTCAACTTCAACGACATACAGGTAGGCGACATCATCGAAACCTTCACCGAAATAGAAGTGAAACAGAAGCTCTGACGCATACAACAACCATGTCAGGCAACCGCCTGACGGGCAATAAAACGACGTGCGGACAAGGACACACCCCTTGTCCGCACGTCGTTTTTACATCTATAACACCTGAAACAGCCACGCCGACAACAACCCCATGAAAGCGCCGGCACAGCGCCTACGGAACGCCGTATGGAAAAGCCACGCGACTTTGACCCTTTTGGCCAAGCAGGACTGTCCCCTTTGGCTACAATATGATTGACCCTTCTGGCCAAAATAGTATTGACCACTTAGTTCACCTATTGTTATAGATTTTTTTTGTGTAGATTTGAGTGCCCGAGTCCTGGTGTAACGGGGGTGATAATAAAATCTATACAAATGGATAAACGA